>CAZWAN010000257.1:0-1500 GCA_964631875.1 uncultured Flavobacteriaceae bacterium | reverse complement strand
CCACGGCTGACAAATAACGCCTTTAAAACCAGGCCTTTTGTTATGCGAGGCCGTTGTGTGCAAGCTGAAAAATGAAACCGATAATTAAAATATTGACCTTAGTTCTGCTACTCATAATTTATAGTTGTGAATTAAACAATGAACGACAAGAATATGCTGAAATGCTAATTGAGAAGGTTGAGACATTTAAAAAGGAGAATAATCGATTGCCAAAAGATGTATCAGAACTTGGTTTGACTGAGAAATTGGATAGCCCAGCATTTTATCAAATGCAGACTGACTCAACTTATATGGTTTGGTATGGACTGAGTGTTGGAGAATCAAAAGTTTACAAGTCGTCAACAAAAAAATGGACTGAAGAAGGATGAAAAAGTTGATGATGCTATTTTGCCTTTGGTTCTTAGTTTCTTGTGGGACTGAACAACTCGATTTTGAAAAATCCAAATGGAATGAAAGCGTTGACGGATTTTATCAGTACAGAGAATCTATGTCAAAAGACCTTATGGAAAATCACTTGAAAAAAGGAATGACCTATCAACAATTAACCAATTTGATAGGAGAACCTGAAAACCTTGCAAACTTAAAACCTAACACAATCGGATACACCATAATGGAAGATTACGGTTGGGACATTGACCCAGTCGAAACAAAGACATTAATGGTCGAATTGACAGCAGATTCTTTAGTTCAAGATTTTAAAATAGAACATTGGAAAAAATAAAGCCAGCACACAACAACGCATAGCAAAAAGCCTGGCTGAATCACAAAATAGAGAATGAGTACCTTTAAAGAAACTAAAACCACGGCTGACAAATAACGCCACTAAAACCAGGCCTTTTGTTATGCGAGGCCGTTAGCACCAATGCGATGAAAGACGTAAGAGAAACGTATTTTGAGATAAAGGACGGAATCGACTTCCTAAGAATTGATGTACTAAAGCAGAATTTTCCTGACGGTGATTTGGATTGGGACAGGAATTCCTTGAATTGCGACATTTCGGTAAAATGTGGTGCTTTCTCTGGAAAGATTAATTCCGACTTAATGTCGTGGGATTTTGACATCTTCAAAAAGGAGTTGGAATATCTGTACGAAAATCCTAACCGTAGAGCAAACTTTGAGGGAATTGAGAGTCAAGTAAAAATCTTAGTTCAAGGAGATGGAATTGGACACTTAAATACAACGTGCCGAATAATGGACTATGCCGGAACAGGAAATGAACTGATTTGCCAACTCAACTTTGATCAAACTGAATTACCCAATTTAATCCATCAGCTTGAAAAAATAACAACTGAATTTAAAGTGTACGGGCGATTAAAAAAATAAAGCACAGGTGCTAACAACGCATAACGGCCCAGCACGGCTGAATCAGTAAAGAGAGAATGACTAACTTTAAACAAACAATAACCACGGCTGATAAAACACACCCTTAAACCCGTGCCGATGCGTTATGCGAGGCCGTTGGCATTAATTATTCTGAACAAAAGAAAAGGATGACTTCAA
>CAZWAN010000256.1:0-1508 GCA_964631875.1 uncultured Flavobacteriaceae bacterium | reverse complement strand
CTGCCCGACGTCGTCGCCCTGGACAACGGCGGCTTCATGGTGTCGTGGTCGGACACGAGCGGGGCAGGCGTCGAGGACGACGGCATAGGTCTGCGCGCGGTCGCGTTCATGGAAAATGGCGAGCAACTGGTCGCGGATTTCACGCCGACTGATCGCACATCCGGAGATCAAAGCCAAAGCTCGATGACGCGTCTGGAGGACGGAACCGTGCTGTTGGCCTGGACCGATCAGGCAGATGGGGACGTGGCCAAGATCCGCGCACAGAGACTTGCTGTCTCGGGTGTCGACACTCTGGATGGTGGTTCAGGCGCGGACTTCGCCCGGATCGACAGGTCTGATCTGTCGATCGACATCCTGTTCGATTCGTCCGGCGCCGTTCAGCAGAACGTATTGCCGGATGGCACGGTGGTTCGCGACATCGAGCAGGTCGAATTCATTGCCGGTTCCGGCAACGATACGCTGATTGGCGGAGCCTTGTCGGATCGTCTATTCGGCGGACACGGGATGGACTCCCTTGTTGGTGGGGGCGGTGCGGACCTGTTGTCCGGGGACGACGGAGACGACCGGCTGATAGGCGGACAGGGCTCGGACACGCTTGTCGGCGGTGCTGGCGCCGACACGCTCGCTGGCGATGATGGCTGGGACAGCCTCGACGGCGGTTTGGGGCAGGACATCCTGGACGGTGGTGCCGGCAACGACACCGTGCGCAGCATTGGCGGCGTGGTTGGCGGCGACGAGACCCTCGTCAATGCGCGTCCGGCGACCAGCGACGTGTTGGATTTCGTCGGTTCGGCGCCAGATCCGCTTGTCGCCCGCGACCCCTACAATGGCGATTACAGCGGGTTCCAGGGCAAGCTGACGCCCAGCCCCGTCGCGCCTCCTGTCACAGGCGACGTCACTCCACCGCCCTATCAGCCCGGCGAGCAAGGTGGTCCGGTGCTGGCGCGTTTGGCCAACGGCGCCACGCTGGTGGTGTGGCAGGATGTGCAAGAGGCCGAACCGCTGGCCGGGAGCGAGATCGACACTGCCGACACGCCGCTGGAATCAGCGATCCGGGCGCGCGTGATCGACCCCACGGGGAAGGTTCTTGGCATTGAAGAGCGGATCGCGCCGAACGGTTCCGTTCCAAGCGTTACCGTGCTGGAAAATGGCGATGCCATGATCGCTTTCGAAGTGCTGGACGATAGCGTAACGCCCAACCTGTACGGGATCGAGGCGAAGCGGATCGGCGCGGACGGGGCGATCTCGCCGACCACGGTGACGCTGGCGGCGATGACCACAGTCAAGGTTGGAAACGTCACGGTGGACGCGGTGCCTGGCGGATTCCTGGCCACCTGGCTGGTCAACGTCGGCACGGACAAGGACGATTTCGATCTGCGCGGACAGATTTTCGACCTGACCGGAACGGCGACAAGCGCTGCTTTCGATGTCGCGACGGACAATGGCGGCGAGCAGTCCGGAAATGTGACCGCCGTGTTCGATGACGGGTCTTTCCTGATTGCATGGAC
>CAZWAN010000255.1:0-1522 GCA_964631875.1 uncultured Flavobacteriaceae bacterium | reverse complement strand
GTCCAGATTGTTGCCTTTATCAGAAGTCAGGCTCACGTTGACAACACCTTCATCCATGGCTGGCAGGAATTCCTGTTTCATAGACTGGATATGTATCCAGGAAAAATACAGGCCGGCAACAAACAATGGGATCAAGATCCAGCCGAAATTTAAAATTTTGCCAAGGCCGACGCTATAGCCGCGCGGTATGTGCGAAAACAGTCTGTTAATACTGTGGCGCAGTCTACCTGTTTTCCCGGCCTTGATACGCGCTGCCAGGGTGGGCGTAAGGGTCAGGGCGATACTCAGAGATGCAAGAATGGCTGCGGAGATAGTGAAGATCAGTTCCTTAAACAGCAGCCCGATCAGTCCTCCGATCAGCAGAAACGGCAGCACTGCTGCCAGGTTGGTTGAGGTTGAAGCGAAGATGGCGCTACTGACTTCTCGCGCTGCATGCCGTGCGGCCTCTAGGTTGGATTCCCCCTCTTTCTGGTGGCGGTAAATGTTTTCCAGCATGACAATGGTGTTATCGACGAGCATGCCGACACCCAGTGCCAGGCCACCGAGTGTCATGATATTGAGCGTCAGTCCGGAGACTGCCATGATGATGAAGGTGACCAGGATGGCGATGGGAATAACGCTGCTGATGACCAGTGTACGGCGGATGTTGCCCAGAAACAGATAAACCACAATCATGGCGAGTATGGCGCCGCTCAGTGCTGCCTGCGAGGCATTGGATAAGGACTGCTCCACATATTGTGCCTGATTACTGACCTGGTTGATTTGTATGTCATCGGGCAACAGTTTTTCTTGCTTGAGCTTTTCCAGTTGCCCGTCAATGTTTTCAACCACAGCAACCGTATTTGCCTGCGGCTGTTTCTGCATGGTTAACTTGATGCCAGGCTGATCATCAAAACGGATGCGCAGTTTTTCTTCTTCGGAACCATCAATAATGCGGGCAACTTCACTGAGCGTTATGCTGGCAATAGCCTCATTGTTTTGCAGTGCGATGGGGAGATCGCGAATCTCATCGACGGTTTGAAAACGCCCGGATGTACGGCTGCTGATCTCTCTTGATGACATAATCAGGCGACCGGCAGCGATGTCGGTATTGGCTGACTGCAGTCTAGATTCGATATCCAGAATGTCCATCTCAAGACTGGCAAGCTTGTCCTGGTCGGCTATAACCTGCACTTCACGCACCAGACCACCACCGACTTCAGCGGCGGCGACCCCGGGCAGGTTGAGTAACTGTTTTCCCAGTTCGTAATCTACATAGGTACGCAGTTCGACAGCATCGCGTTGCGTTGAGCTGACAATATATTCCGCTACCGGCAATTGGGAAGGGTCTCGCTTGTAAATGACGGGTGGGTCGATTTCGTCAGGCAGGAAACGTTTTGCTCGGTCGAGGCGCGTTGAAGCATCCCTGAGTGCGATATCAATATCCTTCTGGTAGGAAAACGACAGGTTAACTGCGCTGCGTCCTTCAGTGGTAGTGGATTCCACATGAATCGCGTCCTCGGTTATGGCCAGTTGTTCTTCC
>CAZWAN010000254.1:0-1524 GCA_964631875.1 uncultured Flavobacteriaceae bacterium | reverse complement strand
CGTCGATCAACAGCTCGTCAGAAACGCCGTAGCGACGAAATTCGTGGCGCGCGATCTGCGCCACCGCGTCGTCCCCCAGACGCGCGACGAAGCCGGTCCGCCAGCCGAGCCGCGCCAACAGGCAGGCCGCGTTGCCGGCCGGCGCCCCTCCCTGCACGACCACGTCCTGGATTTCGTGCTTGGCCCCGCGCGCGACGACAGGCGGCGTACGCAACAACACGTCCACCACGTTCAAGCCGACGACGACGACATCCAGTTGCGCCGGGGGCCTCGTGTCAGAAGGAGTCATGCGACGGCTCGGATGATCGGATAAGAGGAGAGGTGACTTGCCGGAGGTCCGCCTACAGCGACAGCCCGCACTGCGCGTCATCGTCGGCGCCGACCAGCGGCACTTCTTCCACGTCGCACCAATGGTTGAGCAGACGCAGGTCGGCCTGCCAGTGGCCGTAGCCGAGGGACCAATGGTGGTCGAGTCCGCCGCCGAGCGTGGCGGCGAGGATCGACGCGGCCGAAACGCTCGTCGGCTCCATGAGTCCGTAGGCGCCGCGGAACGGCATCGCGGCGTCGTGCAGCACACCCTCGAACGAAACGACCCGCGCCGCGTCGGGCGACTGGTACCGCACCACGGTGGCCGGCCCGGTCTCCAGCAGGAATTCGAGCATGAGTCCGACCGCCGTGGCAGGATCGCCGTTTTCCAAGATCGAGTGTTTGCGGGCGGCGAACGTGGAGCCTTGCTTGAGCGTGCGGGTGGGGCACGCCCCGCAATGCAAGAAACCAAGTCGGTTGGCGGCGGCGTCGACTTGGGACAGGTCGAGCATTGTCGGGCAGGCGGCGCCGTCGGAGAGCATGGACAGCGCAAGCGAAGAGAGGAGTCCGTTCATCTCGCCTTCTTCGGCTGTGCACAGCCCGGCGTCGTTGAGCATCGACACGGCTCCGTCGATCGCACAGCCGTAGCAGTTGAATAAATCAGGCCAGCTCTTGACGGTGCAACCCACGTACTCGTGCTGTTGGGCCAGGCGATAGATCGCCAAGCCGAACCGCAGGGTTTGCAGCACTTGCGCTTCCGGAACGTCGACCAGTGCGCACTGCGGGTGTTTCAGCAGCAGGTCGGCCAGCGGGCGCACCTCGTCGTCGGCGAACTCGCGGGCGACGGCGTAGGCCGTTTCCAAATCGATGCGGTCGAACTGCAGGCCAAAGCGGCGCATCACCGCCAGCTCGTCGGTTTCGCCGTCGTAGAACGCAGTCACGCGCGACCCGCCGGCGTGCAGCACCCGCGCGTGGCGCAAGCGATCGCGTGCGCGGATCGACCGGAGAAAACGCGCGAGGGGCGCCTGGGCCGTCGCGTCGATCGCCTGATGCAGCCACGCGTAGCGTACGCCCAAACGCCGCCACATGTTGAGCAAGAAATTCTGGCAGCACAGGCTGTTGGCCTGCAAGCGTTCGGCAGGCGGGTCGGGAAACGACCACGACAGGACCGGCGTCTCGTGCTCGGCGAGCCAACGTCCGACATGAGCGCCAACTTCG
>CAZWAN010000253.1:0-1527 GCA_964631875.1 uncultured Flavobacteriaceae bacterium | reverse complement strand
CGAACCGCAAGCACACCATGCTGCAAATGATCGCGCAGATGGGCGGTGACCACACGGCTTGCATCCGGGTAATTGCGATCGAGCTGATCTTGGCGGACGGCCGATGTCGTGGTGCCGGACATCACCAGGTGAACGTGGCTGTCGATCAACCCCGGAATGACCGTACAATCGGAAAGATCGATCTCGATCATCGGTTGCGGTTGCTCGCAACGGGCCTCCCTGATCGCGCTGATCCGACCATTGTCAACCGTGATGACGCGATGGCTGACAGCCGGTTGTCCGCTTCCATCGATTAGCCAGCCGGCACGATAGGCAGTTGTCGTTGGGTTCATTGCTTGGGGTCGTGGTCCATGGGGTGGTGGTGTTCCATCAGTCCTTGATCCTACCGGATGATCGGTCGGCGGTCGGTCACGCCGTTGATTCGAGCGCCCTATTCCTATAGCCGCCCTGATTCATAACTGCAACCGTGTCGGACCGATCGCCGGGATTGACACGCTCTGCCAGGCTTGGTCGCCTTGGCTGAAGGGCCCATGACGGCCGCCAACACGATTTGGCCACCAGCATCCGCTGTCAAGAAGGCCATGCGCCGATGGTCAGACGGCTTTTTAATTGTTATCCGTTCTTTTCTGTCATAACGTACCCGCAAGCAGTCCCGGCACGCGGCGGTGCGCTTCTATCTGCGCCTGCTCGCTGCCGCTTGGTGCGATCGATCGCGGTCCAAATCTGACGATCTTTCCGGAAAACAGGCGGTCTACCGGAAAAAGGAGGTCGTTGTGAGCTTTTGCCTGTCCACCTTTTTCGACACCCATCGCGAAGCGATCATCCAGCGCTGGGTCGCGCTGCTTAAAACGGAAGTCGGCGAACAATATGCGGCCAGGCCGCGCCGGGAGCTGCTGGGAACGGTGTCCAAGGCCTACGACGCTGAAGTGGATGTCATTTTAAAAAACGACTATGCCAAAATCAACGCCTTCATCTACGAAATCACCAAAATGCGGCTGGAGGCTGGCTTCCTGCTTTCCGATGTCCAGAAAGCATTCGAACTTTTCCGGCGACTGGCGATCGAACTGCTGATCTCCCAGACCACCCTGGCGGAGTTCTCCGATTCGGTGATCCGGATGAATGGCTGCCTTGATTATACCATCCATCGTTTCAGCGATTACTTCCAGGCCATGCACGAAAAGCAGATTCTGGCGCATAACCGGAGGCTGGAAGCCGAGGTGCGGGCGCGCACGGAGGAACTGGCGGAATCCGAGTTGAACTACAAAACCCTTGTGGAGGAAAGCAACGACGGATACTTCGTGGTTCAGGACCAGGTGATCGTGTGTGCCAACCGGGCCTTTTGTGCGATGCACGGCTATGCCCTTTCCGACATCCTGGGACGTCGGTTTACCGATTTCGTGGCCTCCGACGACCGAGGGCAAGTCCTCGATTTCCACGAAAAAGAAAGCATGGAACCAACCGGATCGCGGTCATTGGAATATCTGCGCCTGACCAAGGACAACGAAACCTTTCCCACTGAAATTCAGT
>CAZWAN010000252.1:0-1527 GCA_964631875.1 uncultured Flavobacteriaceae bacterium | reverse complement strand
TTTAAATCCAATGAATCCACTTAAATACGCCAAACTTTTAAAAATTTTGTTAAATCGATTTTCTGGGAGTACAAATGTGTATTTAATATTATCTTTGGCAGTCAAAAAGCTACATCTCATGCGATACTTATTATTTTTTATAGCAATTACTTCATTTATTTCCTGTAACAAACAGGAAGACCATCCTAAAAATTATGCCGTATTGGATGGGAAAGTGATCAATCATCCTGAAAATATTATTAAAATAAGGGATGTTGATAACAAAACAATTAAAGAGCTACATATTTTAGTAGACGGAAAATTTCGAGATACTCTTTTTGATCTTGCTCCCGGATATTACAGAATTAGTTTAGACAAAGAAAGTTCTACTCTTTTCTTAAAGCCGGGAGCTGAAATTTCGGTCAATTTGGATTACAATTTATTTGATGAGACTTTACAGTTTGAGGGCACCGGAAGTGCTGAAAATAATTATTTGTCGGCAACTTTTTTAAATAATGAAAAATTGGGTGATACCCTTACCTATAAATATTTTGGAAGTTTGGATGAAGAAAACTTCATCGAAAAAGTAAATGAGTTAAAACAAAAGCAATTGACTTTTTTGAGAAATCAGGAAGGTTTGAGTAAAGAATTTAAGAAATTGGAAGAAGAGAATATACTTTATACTTGGGCAAATAGAATGCAAAACTATGAAGCACAAAGGAAATATGTCTCCGGAAATAATGATTTTAAAGTATCAGATAATTTCAATTCGTTTAATAATGAGTTAATTCTTGATAACAACGAGCTGGCACATTTAACAAGCTATAGAGATTATTTACAAAATCATTATGGGGCTCGGATAGCATCGGATGAGAATCTTTCTAAAGATTATTCATTGAACTACATTAAATTAATTTCTAATGAGGTAAAAAACGAATCATTAAAGAACACGCTATTATATGCAGATGCTAAATATGGAATAACGTATACACCAGACGTTCAGTCCTATTTTGACGTTTTCATGGCGTCATCAACGAATGAGGAACACAAAAATGATATAATCGAGAAATATGATAAGCTCATTAAAGTTAGCAAGGGAAGACCTTCTCCAAAATTTGAAAATTATGAGAATTATGATGGTTCAACTACTTCTTTAGATGATTTGAAAGGTAAGTTTGTCTACGTTGATGTATGGGCTACGTGGTGTGGGCCATGTAAAAGAGAAATTCCCCATTTAAAGGAAATTACTGAGAAATTTAAAGATAGAGATATCACTTTTGTCAGTATGAGTATTGATAATCCTAAAGATCATGATAAATGGGTGGAAATGGTTTCTCAAGAAAATTTGAAAGGTGTACAAATATTTGCACCAGATGCCTGGGAATCTGATTTCGTAAAAGATTATAGTATCCTTGGGATTCCAAGATTTATATTGATCGACAAAGAGGGTATGATTGTAAATTCTAATGCTCCTCGTCCTTCCTCAGAAGATTTGACTGATTTATTAAACTCTCTCAATATTTAGCTTTGATAATAAATTTTTAAAAA
>CAZWAN010000251.1:0-1530 GCA_964631875.1 uncultured Flavobacteriaceae bacterium | reverse complement strand
TAACCGGTAGCCGAAAACTCGCCCTGGTTACGTTTGGTAGCCAGTTCACCTGCACGGGTCTGTACGTAATAATAGGTCGGATCCATGAAATAGGTTCCGCGGTCGAAAGCGATGCTTGCATAAAAACGTGCTTCGCGGTCGAAATGCAATCCGGCTGTTTGTTCGCCCGAACGTACATAATCCGACTCGCTGGTTTGAGAAGTTCTCAGGTTGAAGCGGTTTTCATAATCGAAGTTTACGTCTTCATCGATCGGCACCCCGTTTTTAGTGTAGAACAGTTCGGCCATTCGAAGCGTTGCCGCATAAAACTGGCTCACCGGGTTCGACGAAGTAACCTGGATCATCAGCGGCACACACATGCGCTGATAGCCTTGAGTAAAGCGGAAATCGGTAGATCCCCACAACAATTCAGGACTGTTGCGATCTGAAAAAATCGAACGGATAATGCACTCTCTTTCCATTTCGGGAGAAAGGGTCGATTTTGTACGGTAAGTGTTCACCAGGCTGTGGCTTGCCGAAAGTGCCGTGTCGATGGCTGCTTTGGCAGCATCAGCGGCCAGTTGCCATTTGTTGGGATCGTAACTTTGGTTGAACAAAGCCCTGCCCTGGTTATCAACAAGCGAAGAATAATCGGTATTGCCATTAAAAAGCGGGCTGGCAGCCGTAGCGAGAACCCTGGCCTTCATGGCCAGCGCAATCGGGCGGGTAATCCGTCCGAGCTCGGTTGTTTCAGAGACCAAACGCATCGGCAGGTCCGGAGTCGCTTCATCGATCAGTTCAACAATGTAGGCAACCACATCGTCAACCGGGTCGCGGTAAACCTTAACATCTTCGGTGTTGGTATAGATCGGCAGGTTCTCGCGAATCAGCGGAATCGGGCCATAGGATTTGAACAGCCAGAAATGATAATAGGCTTTCAGGAACTTAACTTCTGCCACCCAGCGTGATTTTTCCAATGCGGTCAGATCTACTGCATTGTCGATCTCTTCAAGGAAGATGTTACAATCGCGGATTCCCACGTACATGCTTTTACCACGCATTCTTCCGTCCCAGAAATTCAGGTGCGGATCGGTGGTATTCTGAAGTCCGCGGGCGATCAAAGCGGAGTTGAAACTGCTGCCAACTACCTCTTCGTTGAACCAAACCTCATCCCCGGCACCAATTCCGGCATTTACCCAGGGGTCTCCAAAATTGGGCAGGTAACTGTAGCAGGTAGCCAGAAACTTCTCGGCTGAAGCCCGATCAACAAAAGCATCATCGATCGTTGCTACGTTATCGGGCACAACATCCAGGTAGTCGCACGAAAAAGCTGTGACCAGGATCAGGAGTGCCGCTATTTTATGTCTTATATTTTTCATATCCAATTTGCTTTAGTTGGTTAAAAAGATACCTGAAGACCAATGTTCATCACTCGTTGAACCGGGTAGCCCAGTCCGTTTCCTCCCATTTCAGGATCCCAAAGCTTGAACTTGCTAAAGGTTAGCAAGTTGGTCCCACTCAGATAGGTGCGTGCATGTTCCGAAGCGAGTT
>CAZWAN010000250.1:0-1530 GCA_964631875.1 uncultured Flavobacteriaceae bacterium | reverse complement strand
AGCGGATCAGAATGCCCCGGCGTCATGCTCCCATCGTATCTTGAACCCTCCGGAAGGGTCAGGCGCGAGTAGAGTGCGGCGTACATGCTTCTACAGCGCTCAGCACCGGTACCACGGCGGAAATAGGGCAGGTCTACCTCTGGTAGCAACCGTCGACCTATTTCCGCTGTGATATTTCCGCCGTCTTATACTAGGGCATTCTTCAATTGGCAAGGTTTTGCGTATAGCGGAAGAGATCCCGCAACGCGCCGCCGAAATATGGTGAATAATTCACCTGCTCATTGACGTATCGATAGGACGTCAAGCCGTTAACATAATTGGCGCTTGCGTTAAAATAGGGGGAATAGGCGATGATATAGGGTCCGCCGCTCGAACCGCCCAACATATCACAGCCGATTCCAGCCGTGTCAGGACCGGGGATAATATCGCGTCGATATCGACTGGCGCTACAGGTATACAGGATCTCACCGTCATCGATATTGCCTGGATACCCAAAGCTTTGAAACTGCTGAATCGCCCGTTGATCCCAGGTGAGGCCAAGGGTGCCAACGATTTCCCCGACCGAATCTCCGCCGTTATTCCTCAGGATAATCATGCCTGTATCGAATGCAATATCTGCATAGTTGGCCCAACGCGAATTCGTGACCAAAATGTCGTCATAGAAAACCCCAAAAGGTGCAACATTGAAATCATAGGCCGGAACAAAAGCGATATTTTGCGCCCAACCGGTTCCAGTCGAAGAGAAGTGGAAATATATGCAGTGGCCGGCCGTCAAGACGATTCGGGAATCAACAACTGAGCCCGAGCATGTGACAATCGAGCCGTTGGGCGTTTCAATGAAGAGTTTGCCAATGGCTATCCACGGATATGACAGCCAGTTCTCGACATAGCGATTCGGGTAATAGCTGGTAAAGGGCGGGCGCTCGCCATAACCGGTTATGCCCGAGATTTCATCGGCAGCCAAAGGGATGGTGGCTGGTTGAGTGACAGCATCCGCCCTGCCATTTCCGGCATCAGGCAGCAATAATTGGCTTCTTGTCTGGCTTTCCACAACCGGGGCGCGGCCAGGGTGAAATCCAGGGCTGTCGGCGGCTTCCTCCCGCACAATATCTCCAAGGTCCGCCGCAACGACCGTTCCTTGTTGATCCAATAGATTGTCGAGTGGTACGGCGCTTCTGAACTTGTCGGCGGTCCAGAACGCTGCGCCAGAAAGCCTTTCGGAGCGCGAATCACGGGATACGAAGAGGTTGTCGCCACTCTGCTGAGGCGATGACGAACTGGCCGGTATGCTGATCAGTGGCATATATACTTTCCCTGCGATATCATCCGGCTCATTTAGATCTGGTGTTTGAGCGTATGAATTCATTGGGAAGATAAGCAACAGAACCCCGACAACAACGATCAGACAACGGCGAGAGCAATTGAAATACATGATTTTCCTCCAGTATAGTGGATATTTGATTGCCCTGACAGGTGAAGCGCCATCTTGGGGTTATTTGCAGCGAGAGTAGCGAAAACAGTGATCTATTA
>CAZWAN010000249.1:0-1547 GCA_964631875.1 uncultured Flavobacteriaceae bacterium | reverse complement strand
TGGCGCTTTGGCGAGACGCGGACGTTCCGGCGGCCCAAGTGGTTCTTCAACCCCAAGACGATGCCCGACACCGTCGAGTTCGTGCTCGTTCGACCTCACGTATTCGAGGATCTGAGCGACGAGGCGTTGTTCGAGCGCCTCGAGGCTGAGCTCCGCCGGGTCGAGCGCGAGGTTCAGAGCGAGTTTCGACGGACGAGCCGGCGGTTCGTCGGACTCGAGAAGCTTCGACGCGTGCGGTTCGATCGGGCGCCGAGTAGCTTCGAGGAGCGATTCACGGTCACGCCGAAGGTCGCCGCGTCGTGTTGGCGCAAGCGCCTAGCGCAGCTGCAGCGGGATCGTGAGTGGGAGCGACAGTATGCCCACGCGCGGGCGCGACTGCTCGCGGGCGAGCATGCCGTGTTTCCTGCTGGGACCTTCAAGCTCAGGCTGCTGGCGAACGTAACGGTCGCCGAGCAGGCGAGCGTCTGAACACGGAGCTGCGGCCAGCCAGCGGGGTTGCTTTGGAGGCTCCGCCGGGGAGCCATTGGTTCTGACGCGAGAGTCCAGCGCGATAAGATGGTCGTCGTACAGGTGTTTGGGCTCATGGACGGTCGCCAACGGTGGATGCTCGGGCTTGGTGACGCTGGATCGCTGCGCCGACGTACGCGGCATGGTCTGTCGACAACACCCGCTGGCTCCGCGCAAGCAGGGTCTCTCAGTCCGGATCCCTCTACGAATACAGCGACACCGGCCACAGCGTCCCGACCACGGCCCGCTGCGCCCGCTCGCTCCGCCAATACTCGGAGTCCGGATCCAGCCGCAAGCTCCCCGCGATCATCCCGCGCAGCTCCAGCTCCAACTCCCGGGCGAACGCCTCGTCCTCGATCACCACGTTCGCCTCGCTCTCCCAAAAGCTCGCCGTCGCGTCGAGGTTGGCCGAGCCGATGCTGCACAGCTTGCCGTCGACAGACAGCATCTTCGCGTGCACATACGGCCGCACCCGCCCGCCGCGCGCGACGATGTTGGGCAGCGCGGGCGTCGTGTACTCGTAGATCTCGACCCCCGCGAGCATCAGCGGCTCGAACCGCGCCTTGACCATGTGCTCGAACAAGGTCCGGTGGATCTTGGCCGGGAACATGCTCCCGTCCGCCCGCCGAGCCGCCGCGCTCCCGGTCAGCAGCTGGACCCGCACCCCCCGCGTCAGCAGCCGCAGGATCGCCCGCTCGAGCGTCGACACGATCGGGAAATCATTGACCACGATCACGTGGTCCTCGGCGAGATCCAACATCGCCTCGTACATCGACAGCCCGAGCGTATCGATCAGCCCGTGGTGCACCACCAGCCGCCCGCGCGCGTCCCCGACCGCGTCGAGCTCGGGCAGCAGGCGATCGAGCTCGCGCGGCGGCGCCCCGCCCTGCTCGGCCCAGGTCGCCAGGAACGAGCGCTGGACGTCCTCGACGACCGATTGCTCCATGTTCCGGATCGTGTGCCACTTGACGAAGCGGCCCTCGGGCGAGCCGCCGGGCTCGGACGCGTTCCGGAAGCCATCGGCGGTCAGCTCGGCGGTC
>CAZWAN010000248.1:0-1564 GCA_964631875.1 uncultured Flavobacteriaceae bacterium | reverse complement strand
CTGATTTCCGCGATCAGCCCACGAGGCTTCATGCGGTTTATGGCAACCGAAGACAATGTAACCGCAGAGGTTTTTATAGGCTTTCTCACTGCTGTCCAAAACAGGACAGAATCTTAAAAGGATGACCTGATTTTATTGGGTTTTGATGCTGAAAAAGTACATTTTTCAAAACCAGGTTCATTTTTTTGCTTCAGGTCGTTTTGGGCTGTCCAAAACCAGGCAGCCGCATTTGTACAAAAGGAATTGCCGGAGGTTCCCCGAAAGGATTATGTAGCCATTCCAGCAAATCCCTGTAGGTAAACAAATTCAAGCGCAACATGGTGGCCAGATTGGACATTGACCAGCGGAATTTTGACAGATGATGGAGGTATTTCAAGAGCAGCAAGGCAATGAGGGCTGTCCAAATCTGAATGCGAAGTGCATTCTCGCTCGTGCCGATAAAAGTTTTCACCTTCAAATGCTGCTTCAGTGTTTTAAAAAAGATCTCGATCTCCCATCTGTCTTTGTAGATTGCCGCAATCGTGCTGGCGCCAAACTCGAGGTGGTTTGTCAACAGCACAATTTCGCGATCGTTGTCCCGGTCCCAAACAACAATACGACGCAAAGGGTGCGGACATTTTTGCTCTGCCCTGGGGCCGGTGAGCATGATTATCTCGTCGGCAAGGATAAAGCGGTGTAGAGCCGGTCGCCGTTTTTCGACCACCTCGTAAACTGCATTTTCCTTTTGCCGGGTGACAAAGTAAACACCGCTCTCGATCCAGGCAGCAAAAAGTGAGTAGTCGTTATAGGCGCGGTCAAAAGCCACAATGGATCCCGGCTTGAGGTTGAATTTTCCGGCCACGACCCGGTCGTGCTTTTTGGCGTTCGTGATCAATGCGTACGAAGGCATATAATCATCATGGTCAAGCAATACGTGGACTTTTACACCGCCTTTCGCCCGGCGATAGGTGGCCCACGGAAACAGGTTCAAGCACAAGGAAATGGTTGTTGAATCAAGGCTGAGCAATTTGTTCTTGAAACGAAACTTGCGCTTACGACATCCGAGTCCGCCATTATTGCGGAAACGTTGGAGCATCGTCCAGAAGAGCTCTTCGTAAAGAGCTGCCGGGCGGTTTTGATTAGCATATGACAATGTTGACTTGTTTGGTGCTCTTGATACCCCCAAATGACGAAGCTTGCCAATGCAGCAGGCCAGGCCCCCACATATCTCACGCAAGGAATCAGCATGGGCCATATGGCAGAAAAGCATGGCAACCAGTTGCGTCCAGCACGAAAATCCCTTCGCACGGCGCTCAGCCTGATGTTTGGCTACCAGTTGTGCAAATTCGGTACGGGGGAAGTGATGAAGAAGTTGACTAAACAAGCTGGAACCTTTTATCATTTGTCTGCCCTCTTTGGTGGTTGTTGTATGACTTTTTGTTGGCGCAAAAATCTTATACCACAATCCATCAAGAGGGTATTTTGTTTAACAAGCTATTTTGGACAAGACTGGAGATGCCTTTAAATGTCTTGAAAACGCACGGTGTGATAAGCAATGAAGGTAACCTTGTCAGCCTGAAAACCC
>CAZWAN010000247.1:0-1565 GCA_964631875.1 uncultured Flavobacteriaceae bacterium | reverse complement strand
AATTAATTGTTGTATTTCGGTATATAGAAACTCAGAATTAATAAGTCAACCAATACAAAAAAGCAAAATAAGTACACACAGTTTTGTTTACGCTAAGAAGTGCCTCCAGCAACTTTGCGAAAAGATGTCGGCACACTCATACTCAAAGCTTCAACAAAACTGCCAAGTCAACAACTAATCATAGCCGAGACCGTTACCACACATTATAACCAATTTCAACTATTATGATGTCGGAGTTTGAACAATACGCAAATGACTTATGGACAGGAATTCAGGTTGCAGATAGAAGAGTTCAAGATTTTGGATATAATGTGAATCCCAGTGAAACTATGTCGCAAACAATTGGCATGTTTATAACGTGGTTAACTGCAACCGAAGAAGTAAGACAAAACTCACTTGGTAATAGTGGTTACTTTACACAAACGGTGATTGAAGTATTACCAGAAACAGATGACCCTAACTGGAATAGCTATATTGATGAACCGAAAGGAACCCTAAAACAAAGAGCCGAGTCATTATGGGGAATAAGGATAGCATTTACTCATGGAAACGGGGATATCGAGCTGATTATAAGTCCTAGAAATAAAGAATATGCTCGGAATGCTGAGAATTTTCTTCCAGGGGTAGAACTACGGGGAAATACTTTAAAGTTAAATTCCAGTATCTCAAATCATGCTATCAGAACCATAGTTCAAATTAGAGAATTGTTAGAATAAAAAAACGTGTGGTAACAACGCCTATACCCCATTGCTTCACATGGCTTGACCTAATTTCCTATCTTAGTTACTTATAAATCATTCCAGGTCTGGTCTGGGCTTTTGAAGCAACGGGCCATAGCCAGGGCCGTTATGTGCAACCCTAAAAGACAGAGACTTAAGATGAACAGAATTATTTACATAGGACTTCTTGCAACTTTTTTTAACTTTTTGACAAGTTGTAACGGACAGACAAGACAACAATTCAACGAAACCAAACAACCCCAAAAAATTGGTGGTGGTTGTGAAGGTTGTGAATTGATGTATGTAGGAATGCCACAACAAATTTTATCTGAGCAGACAAGTTTAGGATGGACTGAAGGCCAACAAAAACTCATTTTGACAGGTAAAGTTTTCCAACTTGACGGAAAAACACCAGCATCTGACATCATTATCTATTATTGGCATACTGACGATAAAGGTTTGTATTCATCAAACAATCAAACACCCAACAAAGCAAAGGAACACGGCAAATTGAGAGGTTGGGTAAAGTCTGACAAGAGTGGTAACTATACAATAAAGACAAGCAGACCTGCTGCTTATCCGAATGATAATATTCCGCAACACATCCACCTATCCATAAAAGAACCAGACATCTCTAACGAATATTATGCTGACCTTTATTTTGATGATGACCCATTATATTTAAACCATAAGAAAAAATATGGTAAACTTGACAGAGCAGGAACAGAATTATTAAGAATTGTTTTAGACGGAAACATTCAAATCGCAGAACACAATATTGTATTAGGTTTGAATATTCCCGACTACCCTACTAAAAACATAGCAGACATTCAATCAGGTTTAAAT
>CAZWAN010000246.1:0-1574 GCA_964631875.1 uncultured Flavobacteriaceae bacterium | reverse complement strand
CCTGTCTGGCCTCATAGTGCCCTCAAGCGGCAATGTCGGCGCAGCCGAAGCCGTTTATCAGACTTTCCTTAACTGCCTGTTGACGAAGTCGCTGCTGCGTGACTCGATGTGCCGAGAGAGATTTGCTTGAGGTATGTGCCATGGCGATGCGACGCGAGGCGGGTGTTCAGGCTGACCTGTTGGTGACGTGGGCCGAGATGCCCCGCTCACCTGGACACGCCTTCTACGACCGGCTTCAGGTTCTGTTGAACGAGGCGGGGTTTGACGCGTTCGTCGAGGATATCTGCAAGCCCTACTATGCGCCGACAATGGGGGCGCCGTCGTTGCCTCCTGGCCGCTATTTTCGCATGCACATGGTCGGCTATTTCGAGGGTATCGACAGCGAGCGCGGCATCACCTGGCGTTGTTCGGATTCCTTTTCGCTGCGGGATTTTCTGCGACTTGCAAACCGTGACAAGGTTCCCGATCACTCCTGGCTGTCGAAGACGCGCTCGCGGCTGCCGCACGAAGTGCATCAGCAAGTCTTTGGCTGGATCTTGAACCTTGTGGCCGTGCACGGTCTGGTCAAGGGCGAACGGATCGGTGTCGACGGCTCGACGATGGAGGCCAATGCGGCGTTGCGAACCATCGTGCGTCGCGACAGTGGCGAGACCTACCGCGAGATGCTGACGCAGATGGCCAAGGAGAGTGGTATTGATACGCCGACGATCGACGATCTCGTGCGCCTCGACCGTAAACGGAAGGGCAAGAAGCTGTCCAACGAGGACTGGATGAACCCGAGTGATGCGGATGCGAAGATTGCGCGGATGAAGGACGGGACGACGCATCTTGCCTACAAGCCCGAACATGCGGTCGATCTCGATACTGGCGTCGTCGTGGCGGCACCGATCCATCCGGCCGATGAAGGCGATACGACGACTTTGTCTGGCACGCTGGAGGTGGCTGCCCGCAACCTCGCCGAGGTCGGCGTTGCTCCGACGATGGAGAAGCCCTGTGTTCTGGTTGGCGACAAGGGTTATCATTCGCGCACGGGCTTGAAGGAACTCGACGGGGGCGTTTGGAAGACCCGGATCGCCGAACCGAAGCCCGCGCAGGGTTACTTGCGCTGGCATGGCGATGAGGCAGCGCGTCGCGCCGTCTATGCCAACCGCGCGCGATTGACATCCGGCATTGGCCGAGACGCCATGCGAAAGCGCGGGGAACTGGTCGAGCGCAGTTTCGCTCATGTCCTTGATCGCGGTGGCATGCGGCGCGCTTGGCTACGAGGACGCGAAAACGTCCACAAGCGCTACCTGATCCATGTCGCGGGGTTCAATCTCGGCATTCTGATGCGTGCGATCTTCGGAAAAGGAACACCAAGAGAAGCCGCGAGCGTTACGAACGCCTTTTTGTTCTGGTTTAAGTCCGATCTTGGCTCGGCGATTGCAATCGCGGCTGAAATCCAAGGCGACACCACGGTGCTCGTTATCACCGCAGTCACCGACACGATTAACTGAAGAGCGACTTCGTCATCGGGCTGATAAACCGCATCTACCGTGGCTTGAGGGAGCGGATCTTCGTTGCCTGTGAGGCTC
>CAZWAN010000245.1:0-1588 GCA_964631875.1 uncultured Flavobacteriaceae bacterium | reverse complement strand
AATAATTATAAACTACTTCATATATTTGGTTTATAATTTTCCTAAAAACTATACTATGAGTTTAGAAAAAGAACAAAAAATAAACGCTCTTTTGCAAGATTGGCCACAGAATGCCGTGTATCTTACTTCATGGTTAGTAGCGAATGGGTATTCTGATCAGTTATTGAGTAGATATAAAAAGAGCAATTGGATAATCCCTTTAAATAATGGAGCATTTGTAAAAAGTGGTGACACTGCAACCATCGAAGGAGCCGTATTTGCTTTGCAATCACAAGGTAAGGTCAGTATACATCCAGGTGGCAAATCAGCTTTAAATCTTTTAGGAAAGGCTCATTATCTAGAATTTTCAAGACAGCAGTTTACACTTTTTGGAGATGAAAATGAGCGCATCCCTTCTTGGTTGAAAAATTATAATTGGGGTATGGAGATAAATTATTATTCTACGTCATTTCTGCCTGCTGATATTGGTTTGACAGAAATAGAAGTTAATGGATTTTCTATTAAAGTATCGGGTGCAGCACGAGCAATCATGGAGTGTTTGTATTTAGCTCCTAAAAAGCAAGATTTAAAAGAATGCTATGAGCTTATGGAAGGGTTAAATAATTTACGTCCTAATCAAGTACAACAACTGCTAGAAGCTTGTACATCCGTAAAAGTAAAACGATTGTTTTTATATCTGGCTAATAAGTGTCAACATCCGTGGCTAGAATTTGTAAAAGTTGAGAATATTGACTTAGGAAAAGGGAAACGACAAATCGTTGTTGATGGTGTGTATAACCCAGAATATAAAATAACGATTCCTAAAAATTTGGTGGATGAATAATTATAAAAACCAAGTAGGTTTACTATTAAGCGTAATTCCTGAGGTAGCAAAAGAAAAGTGTTTTGCTCTTCATGGAGGAACTGCTATCAATTTATTTGTAAGGGATATGCCTAGGTTGTCAGTTGATATTGATTTAACATATATACCTATAGAAGATAGAATAACGTCTTTTACTAAAATTAATAATGCTTTAGATGAAATAAAGAGACGTCTGAATATAATTTTTCCAAATTTATTGGTAGTACATGAAAAAGACAAACTAAAATTACAAATAAGTAATAAAGATGCTTTAATTAAAATTGAAGTAAATCAAGGCATCAGGGGCTTGATGGGTGATATTAGTGCTTTGGTTTTATGTGATAAAGCGCAAGAAGATTTTGATGCCTTTTGTTCAATTCAAGGAGTATCGTTTGGACAGTTGTATGGTGGAAAAATAGTGGCAGCATTGGATAGACAACATCCAAGAGATTTATTTGATGTAAAGGATTTACTAGAAAATGAAGGATTTACAGAAGAAATAAAAGTAGGGTTCTTGTTCACATTGTTAAGTAGTAAAAGACCTATTAAAGAAATACTATTTCCTAATTTGATAAATCAAGAACAAGCTTTTGCAAACCAATTTATGGGTATGACAGAACAACCTTTTTCGTATGCGGATTTTGAGCAAACTCGAAAAAAACTAATTGAAGTTGTACAAGTAGGACTAACTAAAAGTGATAAAAATTTTATAATAAATTTTAAAAATGTTTACCCTGATTGGAGTGT
>CAZWAN010000244.1:0-1589 GCA_964631875.1 uncultured Flavobacteriaceae bacterium | reverse complement strand
AGGATATTAAGGACAAAATCGAAGGAATTCAGGGAACCACCTCCACAACCGTGGGCCAGATATCAGAGATCACCCAGGTCATCAAAGATGTCAACGAGGTCGTGGCCAACATTGCCACAGCTGTCGAGCAGCAGTCGGCAGCCACCAAAGAGATCGCCACCAACGTTGCTCAAGCCTCCACGGGCATTCAGGAGGTCAACGAGAATGTCAATCAGAGTTCGTCGGTTGCCGGTGAGATCTCCAGGGACATCGCGGACGTCAGCGTCTCCATGAACGAAATGTCCACCAGCAGCAGCCAGGTCAACCTCAGCGCCCAGGAGCTTTCGAAGCTTTCCGAAAATCTCAAGAGCATGGTAGATCAGTTCAGGTTCTAGTCCCCAATCATATTCAGCGGGAGTATTGGCTCAATACTCCCGCTGCCCAACCAGAGGCGAGTTCAAGTATGGAAACTATCCAAAGTAGTATGAATTCATCTGTTCAGGTTCAGGTCGACCAGTTGGATTGTTTGATGAATCTTGCCGGTGAATTGGTTCTGGGCCGCAATCAGTTGTTGCAGGCGATCAGCTGCGAAGACAAACATCTTTTAGAAATCACGGGTCAACGGCTCGACATGGTGACAACTGAAATTCAAGAGCAGATTATGCGCACGCGCATGCAACCGGTTGGTGTCATTTTCAACAGTCTTCCAGATTTCATCAGGGAGCTTACCCATAAATCCGGCAGGCAAGTAGACTTGTCCATCATGGGTGAAGGTGTTGAGCTTGATAAAACGATCATGGAAGCCATCGAAAAGCCCTTGACGTGGATTATCCAAAAGGCAGTGGCTCACGGCATAGAAGCACCTGCCATCCGGGAAAAAAAGAATAAATCCAAACAAGGGAACCTTAGAATCAAAGCCAGCCAGGAAGCGGGACAAGTCATCATCGACCTTATTGACGACGGGAAAGGCATCGATACGAATGCAATCGTTCAAAGGGCTCTGGAAAAAGGGTTGATATCAGAAAAGCAGCGTGTAGAATCGCTTGCCGATTCAGAAAAATTGGACCTTGTATTTCGTCCGTGCCTATTTGATCAGCAGAATGATGCAGAGTCATTGAGTCAGTTGGCTGGCATCAATGCGATCAAATCCGAATTAGAAAAAGCAGGTGGCTCAATTGACCTGGACGGCAAGCAAGATCAAGGCTTGCATGTCCGCATTAAACTGCCCCTGACCTTATCCATCATTCCCAGCCAGATCATTCGTTTGGGTGACGAACGGTTTGCCATCCCTCAGGTGAACCTGAGTGAACTGCTTCGCATTCCTGCCGACCAAGTTAAGCATACCATCGAAACGGTTGGTGGCGCTCCAGTGATCAGACTAAGAGGGGAATTGCTTCCGGTCATTGATTTTGCAAAAGTGTTGGGGATTGATCGCTTCATTTTCAATCCGGAAGATGGAATAAAACGATCGGAAAGACGCCATAGCATTGCCGACCGGCGGTCCTTGGACCATTCTGCTCTCAAAGCAGACCATGATGGTGCCGATCGACGCACGGGACAAGACCGCCGGTACCATGCAGACAGTGCGCTGAACGTCGCCGTTGTTTCCA
>CAZWAN010000243.1:0-1593 GCA_964631875.1 uncultured Flavobacteriaceae bacterium | reverse complement strand
ATTTGTATGAGTATTTTTGTAAACGATTTTTTCATTATCATTATAGCAATACTTCTTAATCCAGTTGGTTTCTTCCAATAATCAGTGTATCATAAATGAGGCATTTTACAACCTATATTTAGTCAAATTTAAGCCAATATTTAACTAAATAATATTTTAGCCCTGTATATCAAATAAATATCACCACCTTTGCGCCTTTATAAATTAAATATATTACAATGAGTAAAGGAACAGTAAAATTCTTCAATGATGCTAAAGGTTTTGGTTTTATCACGGAAGCGGGTAACCAAAAAGAACATTTTGTTCACATTTCAGGATTAATTGATGACATTCGTGAAGGCGATGAAGTTGAATTTGAGCTTAAAGAAGGCAAAAAAGGGTTAAACGCAGTGAACGTAAAAGTTATTTAATATATACTTTCAAGTTTGTTATAAGCCTGTCAAGTATGACGGGCTTTTTTTATGGTCAATTTTTTACATTTTAGAGGTCCACAATTTTCTTTTTGAATGGTATATTTCCTTAAAAAGTAAAACAATTCGTTTAAAACCAATTATTTACTGTTAGGAGGGAAGCCATTGTATTCAGTTTCGTAATAAAGCATTATTTTTAACTATCAAAGATAATCTTTATGGACATTGTAACTTTTACTGTAAATCCGGCTTTAGACAAGAGCGCTTTGGTTGACGGTCTTATTCCTGAACAAAAGCTGTCCTGCTATTCTATAAGAACTCAACCCGGAGGTGGTGGTATCAATATTTCAAGGATTTTGTCCAGACTTCAAACTGAATCTCTTTGTTTTTTTACTTCAGGAGGAGATAATGGCAAACACTTAGAAAATCTTTTGTTAGAAGAGCAGATAAATTTTAACGGAATAACGGTAAAAGAACCCACCCGAGAAAATTTATCAGTGAGCGATACCAAAACGAATCTACAGTACAGATTTGGTATGCCCGGTAATTATATTTCGAAATCAGAAATGGATTCGATCATTTCAGCGATCAATCAACAGATAAAATTGAATGATATTTTGGTTTTAAGTGGCAGTTTGGCACAAAATATGCCTAATGATTATTACGCTCAAATCATAGACGATGTGGGGAACAAAAACCTAAAGATTGTTGTTGACACGTCAGGACCTGCTTTGTTGCATGCCATAGAGGCATCACTACCCATATATTTGATCAAGCCTAATCAAAAGGAATTGGGCCAACTTGCCGGAGAGACCTTTTTATCGAATAAAGAACAGGAGAAATTTGCCATGCATCTTGTGAAAGATAAGCATATCAAGTTTGTTGTTGTTTCACTCGGACCCAAAGGTGCGTTTTTGGCTTCAAAAACCGGAGTAATTTATCAAAGGGCACCTGCAATAAAGGTTAAAAGCACTATTGGTGCCGGGGATAGTTTAGTGGCCGGGCTTATATTTGGAATTAAAAATAATTTTTCAGCTCTGGAAATGTTAAAATTTGGAGTGGCATGCGGTGCTGCTACCACCATGAGCGAAGGAACTGATTTGGCTACCAAAGAGTCAATTTATTTTGCGCTAGATTTATTGAATTAATTTTTTGCTCAAAAGCTGGTTATTTATCTTCATAT
>CAZWAN010000242.1:0-1600 GCA_964631875.1 uncultured Flavobacteriaceae bacterium | reverse complement strand
CAAATAATCACAAATCAAATGACAAATCAAATGACAAATAATCTAAGGGTAAGTAGCATATGATCAATATGCTTTTAATTTTTGCTCCTGAAGCTTTGAAGTTAGTTTGATATTTGGTTGTTGAAATTTGTTATTTTAATAATTATTGCAAATCTGTTCATTGTAATTTGAAGCTTTGAAGATAATTTGATATTTGGTTATTGAATTTTGTTATTTTAAAATTCATTCGTGATTTGGTTATTTAATCATTCAAATTTTCATACATGAATACATCATCAAAAATATACATCGCCGGTCATCGCGGACTTGTAGGGTCTGCGATCATGAAAAATCTCAAAGCGAGAGGTTATAGGAACTTTGTGACCAGAACACATAAGGAATTAGATTTAAAAGATCAGAGAGCAGTAGCAGATTTTTTTGAAAAAGAAAAGCCTGAATACGTCTTTTTAGCCGCAGCAAAAGTAGGAGGCATCGTTGCCAATAATACTTATCGGGCCGAATTTATTTATGAAAATCTGATGATACAAAATAATGTGATCCATCAGAGTTTTTTGACGGGCGTAAAAAAATTAATGTTTTTGGGTTCAACCTGTATTTATCCCAAGAATTGTCCGCAACCCATGAAAGAGGAGTATTTGCTCACAGATGAATTGGAGTATACCAATGAGCCTTATGCCTTGGCTAAAATTGCCGGTATTAAAATGTGTGAGAGTTATAATATTCAGTACGGTACTAATTTTATTGCCGTACAACCCACCAATCTGTATGGTCCGAACGACAACTTTGATCTGGAAAAATCGCATGTTTTACCGGCACTGATCAGGAAGATCCATCTCGGAAAAGCTTTGGAGAATAATGACTGGAAAACGATCAGAAAGGACTTGGACAAATTGCCGATAGAAGGTATAAGCGGGAATCATACTGATGAGGAAATCTTATCAATCCTAGCAAAATATGGGGTTAAAAAATCTCAAATAACAAAAAACAAATTACAAAACGCTGATCATAAATCTCAGATCTCAGTAGAAATCTGGGGAAGTGGTAAACCCATGCGCGAGTTTTTATGGAGCGAAGACATGGCTGATGCTTGCGTACATTTGATGGAAAAAGTAGATTTCAAGGATATCGTTGTCGGTGATGCCCTTTCCAGCGAAAGCCAGAAATCATTAGTGCACAACGAAATCAGAAACACCCATATCAACATAGGTACAGGAAAAGAAATCTCTATTAAGCATTTAGCTGAAACCATCAAAAAAATTGTAGGGTTTGAAGGAGAATTGGTCTTTAACAGCTCAAAACCGGATGGTACCATGCGTAAATTAACGGATTCGTCAAAATTAGAAGGTCTAGGTTGGAAATACAAGGTAGAGTTGGAAGAGGGGATCGGCAGGATGTATCAGTGGTATTTGGAAGAGTAATGTGGTTATAGTTAAAAGGTTAGACGGTGATACGGTATTTGAGTGAAGGAGTGAAGGAGTGAAAGGGTGAAAGAGTGAAGGGGTGAAATAGTCAAGGGATTGGATGATTTTGGATTTGTTTTTAAAAGGCACAAGATTATGTAAAGTGGGTTGGTTATTGTGATAAATTAATTGGGTATAAG
>CAZWAN010000241.1:0-1621 GCA_964631875.1 uncultured Flavobacteriaceae bacterium | reverse complement strand
GCATTGCATCCTTCACAGGAAACAATATGGATTCCTTATTTAAGTCCTCTTCTCCAACCTGTCTTAGAATTGAATAATCATCAAGAATATAAAATCCTCTGCCAAAGGTTGCTAAGACAAGATCTTCTTCTCGCTCCTGTATTGCAATATCTTCAACCGAAATAGTCGGTATACCAGACTTGAGCTGTGTCCAAGTTACTCCAAGATTATTGCTAAAAAATATTCCAAATTCCGTCCCGACAAAAATTAAGTCTGGATCTATAAAATCCTGTTCGATAGAGTGGATACTTCCCCTATTGGGAAGATTACCGCTTATTGATTTCCAACTCTTACCCTTATCCGAACTCATTAGGAGATAAGGTTTAAAATCATCTCTTTTATGATTATTAAACGCAGCAAATACAATATTCTCATCAAATTTTGAGGGCAGAATGTCGGTTACATATGTAAATTCCGGGACATCAGGAAACTTAGAGTATTTTTTCCAGTTTTTCGCATCCTCAGACACTTGAATAATACCATCATCTGTACCGGCGTATAATAGATTTTCTTTTACTTTAGATTCGGCAAGAGTAACGATAGTACCCCACAGCGAAGTTGACCTGTCTTTCGCTACTGCATCTATGCTCCAGTATTTTTCCATAACCGGCCAGGTATTCCTGTCAACCTGTGCAGTAAGATCATCGCTGATTACTTCCCATGTGTTTCCTCTATCTTCACTTCTGAATACTTTGTTTGCCGCACAGTATAGACGCGTATTTTTATGAGGACTGATAAATAAGGGTGTATCCCAGTTCCATTTATATGTCTTTTCGCCTTTTCTGGGTTCAGGTCTTATGTATATGCTTTCCTCAGTGATTCTGTTATATCTTACCATCCATCCATATTGGGCCTCTGCATAAACTGTATTCGGATCTTCTGGATCCACAGCAGACCAAAAGCCATCACCGCCGTTTGTTATAAACCAGTCGCTGTTAACAATGCCGTCTTCGCTAATTGTCTGTGATGGTCCTCCCATGCTGTTATTATCTTGAGTTCCTCCGTAGACAAAGTAGAACGGCTCACTGTTATCAGCAAATACTCTGTAGAATTGTGTTACTGGCAAGTTTTCTTTAAAGTCATAAGTCTCACCATCATCAAAAGTTTCATAAACACCACCATCACCGCCGATAAGCCAATTATCCGTGTTATTGGGATTTATCCACATCGCATGGTCATCAACATGTCTATTTTCGAGATTCAGGGTCTTCCAGGTTTTACCACCGTCCAATGTAACTTCAGACCTTACATCCATCAGGAACACCTTATCAGGATCTTTAGGATCACAAAAGATCTCATTGAAGTATTGACCGGAAGAGTGATTATCACTCATTTTTTCCCATGTTGCACCTCTATTCTTCGATCTAACAAAGCCCCCCTTATTATCTGCAGCCTCCATGCTTAAGTAAATATATTCTGGGTTTGCCGGTGAAATATCTAATCCCATACCCCCTATATCCACCTTGGGCAGACCCTGCATAATTTTTTCCCAGGTCTCACCGCAATCAGTTGACTTAAACACCGCAGACTCAGGTCCACCCCCGATTTTTGTAAATGTATGTCTTCTTCTTTGTTCAGATGT
>CAZWAN010000240.1:0-1626 GCA_964631875.1 uncultured Flavobacteriaceae bacterium | reverse complement strand
CTCCTCGGCACAGGAGGAGGCGGGGACCCTTACATCGCGCGGCTCATGGTCCGGCAGGCGATGGAGGACTTTGGGTCCGTGCAGATCGTCGAGCCCGGCGAACTGGATCCCGACGGACTTGTCCTGACGACCGCCGTGATCGGTGCCCCCACCGTCATCGTGGAGAAGGTCCCGGCCGGCACTGAGTTCGTGACCGGCGTGCGGGCTCTTGCGTCATACCTGGGCAAGGATCCCGTGGCGCTCATGCCCATCGAAGTGGGTGGGATGAACACCCTCATTCCCCTTGCGACAGCCGCAGAACTCGGACTGCCCGTCATCGACGCTGATTCGATGCTCCGAGCCTTTCCCCAAATCGCGAGGACCGTATTCACTCTGGCCGGCATTCCAGCCGCCCCCATGTCCGTGGCAGACGAGAAGGGCAATCTCGTGGTCTTCGAGACCACATCGAACCAGATGGCCGAAACGCTGGCACGGACAGCGGTCATGCAGCTGGGAATGGCCAATGCGATTTCGTGCTACTCCATGACGGCCGGGCAGATTGCCAAGTACGGAATCCAGGGATCGATGAGCTACTGCGTCGATCTCGGCAGACGGCTTGCGGCCGTGCAGCGCGGCGAAGAGGGCGCCTTCGAGGAGTTCCTCGAGTTTGCTGAAGCCGAGGTCTTTTTCACCGGGAAGATCATCGACATCGACCGCCGCACCACCGAGGGATTCGCGCGCGGAACCGTGGTCATTGAGCACCTTGAGGACCCCAGCCGGACGATGCGCATCGAGATCCAAAACGAGCTCCTGCTTGCCTTTGAGGACGGTGAGCCGGTCATCACGACGCCCGACCTCATCTGTCTGCTCGACCTAGAGAATGCGGCCCCCATCACCACCGAGACGCTCGCATACGGCCAGCGTGTCAACGTCATCGGAATGCCGTGCGCACCTGAATGGCACCAGCCCGGGATGATCGAACTCGTCGGTCCAGCGGCATTTGGCTACGACGTCGACTACGTCCCCATGAAGTCCAAGGCAACGCCATCGACGAAGGGATCGACCCAGTGACCCAGCTGCGAATTGGAATCGACGTGGGCGGCACCAATACCGATGCCGTCGTTGTCGATCAGGACGGCCAGGTAGTCGCCTCCACCAAGGCTGCCACGACGCCCGATCCATCGGATGGCATTCGAACCGCTCTCGATGAGGTCATCAAGGGGGTCGACACTTCGCTCATTACCCAGGCGATGCTGGGAACAACGCACCCCGCGAACGCAATCATCAGGCGGCGGGACCTCGAGCGGGTCGGCGTGCTCAGGCTGGCGGCCCCATCGAGCCTTGCAGTGCGTCCCGGCGCCGCATGGCCCACTGACCTACACGCTACGGTCATCGGGCCCGCCGAGATCATTCGCGGTGGCTTCGAGTACGACGGTCGGGAAATCGCGCCACTCGACGAGGAGGCCGTGCGGCGCTTCGCACGCGAGTGCGTTGGCCAGGTCAACTCGATAGCCATCGCCTGTGCATTCGCCCCGGCATCCTTCGATCACGAGCTTCGGGCGGCGGAACTCGTCCAGAGCGAGGTGGGCGATGAGCTCCGCGTGGGCCTGTCACACCAGGTCGGCAGCATCGGAATGCTCGAGCGCG
>CAZWAN010000239.1:0-1631 GCA_964631875.1 uncultured Flavobacteriaceae bacterium | reverse complement strand
ACCCGGCGGGCATCACCGACACGCGGCTCCTCACCTGCTCGTCCACGGCTTCCTGCTGCGCCGGCTGCCCTCCCTGACCGCCAACCGTCTCATCGCCTGGGTGACCGGCGTCTCGATCCACGACACGGGCTGCACCCTCAAGGCCTTCCGCCGCGAGCTGGTCCGGAACCTCCCGATCTACGCGGAGCAGCACCGCTTCCTGCCGGCGATGTCGGCCGGGACCGGTGCGCGGGTGGTCGAGCTCGTCGTGAACCACCGGCCGCGTCGCTTCGGGCGCAGCAAGTACGGGCTCGGTCGGGCCACCCGGGTGGCCCTCGACCTGATGACCATCAAGCTCATCACGCACTTCTCCCAGGCTCCGCTCCAGTACTTCGCGACGATCGCCCTCGGCTTCCTGTCGCTCACGACGGTGCTCGTCGCCGCGGGCGTCCGGGAGTTGTCCCGGGGCGGCGGGGAGCGCATCCTCGACACCATGCTCGTGGTGGCCTTCCTGCTGACCTTCCTCGCCGGCGCCTACTTCTTCATGCTGGGCTTCCTGGCCGAGATCGTCGTGCGGGCCAGCGACCTGCACGGCGAGGAGCGCGGGCGGCGCCTCTCGACGGCGCGGCTGGAGACCGCGACGGGCGGAGGAGGCGCGCGTGCCTGAGCCGGTGGCCGGGGTGGGCGCCGTGGACGTCACGATCGTCGTCCCCGTGCAGACGGCCGACGGCCGCGTGCGGGAGGTGGTCGAGGGCCTCGGCGCCGAGCTCGAGCGGCTCGGCCGCAGCTGGGAGGCGGTCGCCGTCTTCGACGGCTGCCGCGGGCCGGCCTGGGACGAGGCCGAGGCCCTGGCGGCCGAGCGCCCCGGGCAGGTGCGCGTGATCGGCTTCCAGCAGCCCTTCGGGGCCTCCGCCTGCCTGGCGGAGGGCTTCGACGCCTCGCGCGGCGCGGTGCTGGTCACGACGCCGCCCTACCTGCAGGTCGAGCCGGCCGACGTCGAGCGCCTGCTCGAGGCGGTCGACGCGGGCGCCGAGCTCGTCTCGCCCTGGCGCCACCCGCGGGTCGACCCGCTGCTCAACCGGGTCCAGTCGGCGCTCTTCAACCTGGTCATGCGGCGCATCCTGCGGGCGCGCTTCCACGACCTGAACTGCTACTTCCGGGCCATCACCCGCCGCGTGCTCGAGGAGATCCCGGTCTACGGCGACATGTACCGCTTCCTGCCGGCGATCGCCCAGCGGCAGGGCTTCCGGGTCGACGAGGTCCGCGTCCGCCACCGGCAGGAGTGGGGCGGCGCCGGGTTCTTCGGCCTGGGCGTCTACGTCCGGCGCCTGATCGACATCCTGGGCGTCGTCTTCCTGGCGCACTTCACCCTGAAGCCGCTCCGCTTCTTCGGGACCCTGGGGGCGCTCTTCGCCGGCACCGGCGCGGCCGTGACCCTGGTGGTCTTCTTCCAGTGGCTGTTCCTGGAGGACTCCTCGCTCTACTCGCGGCCGATCTTCCTGATCGGCATCCTGCTCTTCGTCCTCGGGGTGCAGGTGATCGGCTTCGGCCTCGTGGGCGAGATCATCATCTACACCCAGGCCAGCAAGCTGCGCGAGCACCGCGTCGAGCGCGTCTACGAGAAGGGTCGCGCCCCCGGCGCCTAGCGGCGG
>CAZWAN010000238.1:0-1643 GCA_964631875.1 uncultured Flavobacteriaceae bacterium | reverse complement strand
CGAGCATGCCGCTGAAGAAGGCAGCCGGTGGATGGACGCCCTCCTTGGTCTTCCGGGAGTAAAAGCTGTCAGGGGTAAAGGACTTATGATCGGCCTGGAAATGGAATTCACCATTCGTCCGTTGCGTGAAAAACTATTCAGGGATTATCATATCCTCACCGGCACTTCCGTCAACCCGAATACCATCCGGCTGCTCCCGCCTTTGTCGGTAGGAAAAAAGGAAATGAATGCACTGATTACAGCGCTGCAAAAACTACTCAATGAACGAAGCAAAAATGAGAAACTTCACCTGTCTTAACGACGCAGAAGCACCTGATGAACTGGTCAGGCTTGCACTTGGCTTTAAGCAGGACCCCTACCGGTCATCATCGGGCAAGAACAGGATCCTCGGACTGATCTTCCTCAATCCCAGCCTTCGGACGCGGCTGAGCACCCAGAAAGCAGCTATGCAGCTGGGCATGCAGGTCATGGTCATGAATATGAATACGGAAGGCTGGAAACTGGAAATGGAAGACGGAACGGTCATGCGCGGTGATTCACAGGAGCATATCCGGGATGCCATACGCGTGATCAGCGAATACGTGGATGTACTGGGCATCCGTACATTTCCAGGCCTGAAAGACCGTGATGCGGATTATGCCGAGAAAGTACTCAATGCCGTTGTTGAAAATGCAACGGTACCGGTCATCAGCCTCGAATCCGCCACACGCCATCCCCTGCAGTCACTGGCGGATATCGTTACGATCAGGGAACTCGGACTGAAAGCACCTCGTGTGGTATTGTCGTGGGCGCCTCATCCAAGGGCGCTTCCGCAGGCGGTACCGAACTCATTCCTGGAATGGATAAAGGTTACGGATGCGGATATTACCGTGGCATGCCCGAAAGGCTATGAGCTCGCACCGGAATTCATGGAAGGAACAACACTTGAGCACGACCAGGAAAAGGCATTCCGGGATGCCGATATTATTTACGCCAAAAACTGGTCAAGCTACCAGCATTACGGGGAGATCCTACCTGTCGCTGAAGACTGGACCATCACGGAGGATAAGATGAAACTTACGAACAATGGGCGGTTCATGCATTGCCTGCCCATCCGAAGGAATGTGATCGCCACTGATGCCGTCCTTGATCATCACTCCGTGATCTATCAGCAGGCGGGCAACCGTACCTGGGCGGCACAGGCAGTACTGGAAACGATCCTCAACAGCATATGAAAAAGGTGCTTGTCATAAAGATCGGCGGCAATATCATTGACGATGATTCGGCACTCGAACATTTTCTCGATGATTTCGCGAAAATGACTGAACCGCGAATCCTCGTCCACGGCGGAGGCCGGAGGGCTACGGATATCTCGAAACGACTTGGGATCGAGACCAGAATGGCTGAAGGGCGGCGCATAACCGATGAGGCATCACTGGAGGTTGTTACTATGGTGTATGGCGGCCTCATCAATAAGAATATCGTGGCAAAGCTTCAGGCCCGGAAAGTTAATGCCATCGGCCTTTGCGGAGCAGATCTCAACATTATACCCGCCTGGAAACGGCGAAATTCAAGTATTGATTACGGATTTGTGGGGGATTTTGATCCGAAGCAGGTGGATCATACTCGAATCATGTGGCTGATGGAATCAGGGATTGTGCCTG
>CAZWAN010000237.1:0-1648 GCA_964631875.1 uncultured Flavobacteriaceae bacterium | reverse complement strand
GGAACATCGGACAACCAGGTAGCGGTACTCAGTATCACTGCCAACCAGACCCGGGAGGTCACCTTCAACATGCTGGGTCAGTTCGTCGAAGGCACCGACAGCGGCACTGAAGATGATGACAGCCTGGCCGACATGTTCGGCGCCACCTCCATCATCACTATATTACTGCTATGTGCCGGCCTGCCGGTCCTGCGCAGGGCGAAACACGGCGCCTAGGCAGGCGTTTAGTGGCGTATGGCCGGCAGTCGTCGGCGAATGCAGCCGGCCGTGATCACATGGTCGACTGCATCCAGTCCGAGATGGTGATGAAACGCAGGAACTCATCTTCCAGCATCGGCTCACCGACATAGTAGCCCTGGATGGTCTCCACCCCGCGCTGCTGCAGGAACTCGAACTGCTGGCGGTTCTCGACTCCCTCACCGATGACGCTCAGGCCCAGGCTATGCGCCATGGCGATGATCGCGTCACACAGTGCGGTATCATCCGGGTCTTCACCGATATCCGAGATGAAAGCCTTGTCGATCTTAAGCACATCGAACGGAAAGCGCTTCAGGTAACTCAGCGAAGAGTAACCGGTGCCGAAGTCATCGATCGACAGCCTTATATCCATCTCCTTGAACTGGTTCAGGATATTGACCACATGCGGTACATCCTTCATGAGCAGACGCTCGGTGATCTCGAGCTCGATACTGGAGCCCGGCAGCCCGTGCCGCTGTAACACCCCGGCGATGTTCTTCACCATGTCCTTGCCACGGAACTGGCGACTGGACAGGTTGATAGCGATATAGAAATCCTTGAAATCGCTGTTACTGCGCCACTTCTTGACCTCGCTCAGCGCTGTATCGAGCACCCAGTTACCGATCTCGACGATCAGGCCGCTCTCCTCGGCGAGCGGCACGAACTCTTCCGGTGACACTTCACCGAGTTCGCTGTCTTCCCAGCGGATCAGTGCTTCTGCACCGACGATCCGCTGGGTCTTCGAGTCCATCAGCGCCTGGTATTTCAGATAGAAGTCACCGTTCTCGAGCGCGCGACGCAGCTTATTGTCGATCTCGACTCGCTTCATCACCACGTCGCTCATCTCCGGCGTGAACACCTCGTAAGCGTCCCTGCCCTTGCGCTTGGAGCGGTACATCGCGGTGTCGGCATTGCGTAACAGTACGTGAGGATCGTCACCATCCTGCGGGAATATCGCGATACCGACACTGGCGGTTACGGCGAACTCCATATCCTTGATCACCACCGGCCTGGAAACGCGCTGCAGGATCTGCTCGGTCTTTCTGCGCACGGTGGCCTCGAAATCATCGTGACTGTCACCATGGCGGTCGACATCGACCAGCATGATGAGGAACTCGTCACCACCCAGCCTGGCCACGGTATCGACATCACGCACGCAGGCCTTGAGCCTGCCGGCCATGTATTTCAGGAACTCGTCACCTGCCTCATGACCCAGGGTATCGTTGATATTCTTGAAATGGTCAAAATCCATGTATAACAGGGCCAGGTGCCGCTGTTCACGGATAGCATTGACGATCGCCTGCTGGATCCGGTCATAGGCCAGGGTGCGGTTGGGCAGATCGGTCAGCTTGTCGTAGCTGGCCTGGTACAGCAGTCGTTCTTCGTAGTCCTTGCGCAGGGAGATATCTTC
>CAZWAN010000236.1:0-1670 GCA_964631875.1 uncultured Flavobacteriaceae bacterium | reverse complement strand
GGCCTCAAAGAAAAAACCCTACCTGGTAGGGTATAGGCTATGATTAACCGGGGTGCGATTAAAGAATGACCCGAAGTCACAGACTTCGGGATTTTGTTTAACTTCTTTTGTCTTGAAACAAAAGAAGCAATCCCGAGCACTCGGGACAAGGCTGCAAATAAAAAAGTACTTCGCCCTTCATCAAGGCTAAGTGCGGCGGAGTGATCTTCTCATAGCTAATCGAAGCTTCTCCGTCTTACTAAGTCTTGATTTTGATCTCAGCACTTTTTTATTTGAGGCCGGAGATAGACTCAGTTAATTAATAGAGAATGAATTTATTTTAAAGTAGTTGAATTTTATGCAACAAATTACAAATACCCTTTTAATGATCCGTCCGGTGGCATTCAGGATGAATGAACAAACCGCTGTCAATAATTATTACCAGCAGGCTGTTGGGGACGATCCGGAAGAAGTACAAAACAAAGCGCTCAAAGAATTTGACGATTTTGTGGTCAAATTGCGCAAGGCCGGTGTAGAGGTCATTGTGGTGGAGGATACTTTAATTCCCAATACCCCTGATTCCATTTTTCCTAATAATTGGATCTCTTTTCACGAAAACGGAACGGTAGGACTTTATCCGATGTTTGCAGAAAACAGGCGGTTGGAAAGGAGGGAAGATATTCTCGATTTACTGGAGGAAAAGGGATTTGAGATCAAGGATGCTGTTGATTATACCTCTGCGGAGGATGAGGAGATCTTTTTGGAGGGAACAGGCAGTTTGTTGCTGGACAGGGTCAATAAAAAGGCCTATTGCGCTTTATCCCCCAGGGCTGACGAGGACCTGTTCATCGAGTTTTGCGAAGATTTTGAATACGATCCGGTTATCTTTCATGCCTATCAAACCGTAAATGGAAAGCGAGAACTTATTTATCATACCAATGTAATGATGGCACTTGGAGAGAAGTTTGCAGTTATTTGCCTGGATTCCATTGATGATAAAAATGAAAAGAAAAACGTCATCGCTCATTTAAGAAAAGATCATAAAGAAATTATTGCGATCTCCGAGGAGCAGGTCGCCCATTTTGCCGGTAATATGTTACAGGTAATTGGTAAAAATGACGAACGATTTACAGTGATGAGTCGTGCTGCCTATAAGTCGTTGACCGCCGGGCAGATCGCCACCATAGAAAAATCGTCTACCATTTTGTACAGCGATTTAACCACGATTGAAACAGCAGGTGGGGGGAGCGCACGGTGTATGATGGCGGAAGTGTTTTTGGGAAAAAGTATTGAGTAGAGAGAATTGAGTATTGAGTACTGTGTCTTATACTGAAATAGGTTGACTGTTTTTTTATATTCCTTTGCCTTTTCCCCTAAAATAAGGTAAAAGATCATGGGATTAACATAATGATTGGTGCTTCTTGTTTTTATTATTTTTGAAAAATTGCAAGAAATATGCTTTATTACCGTTAAACAAGTTATATCTTGGCCATAAATCAATAAACTTTGGCCTCGTAAAAATTAAGTTGAACATATGAAATTGGACATCATAGCAGGCGCCAGGCCTAACTTTATGAAAATAGCCCCGATTATTGAGGCTTTAGAAAAAGTTAAAGATAAAATACAGTATAGATTAATCCATACCGGTCAGCATTACGACAAAAAAATGTCTGGGAACTTTTTTGAGCAAC
>CAZWAN010000235.1:0-1671 GCA_964631875.1 uncultured Flavobacteriaceae bacterium | reverse complement strand
TGTCGCCCACTATCCGACTGCTCGTTGGGGCCATTTCTGGGGCCATTTCTGGGGCCATTTCTGGGGCCATTTCTGGGGCCATTTCTGCGGCGATGTATGCCCGTCCACCGCTCTCCCACGCCGACTCATCGGCCCGCGCCCATATGTCTGTGAGCCCCGTTTCCTGTTCACGAGATGGAGCGTCCCAAACCCGCTCCGAAGGCTCGCCCCCGCCTGTTCTCCCATGCCATTCCTCCCCAACCTGCAACCCATGTCTCAAAAAACGACCCGAGAGGCTATTTCCTGAAAAACGACCCGAGAGGCTATTTCTCAAAAAAACACCCCCCCCAAAAGGGGGTGTGAGGTCTCGCAAGTTGCCTAAGCTATAAAGGCAACTTCTCGAAAAAATCGCATATCGATTCTGACTGCAACCCAGCCCCCCCCTTCTACCCCCCCCTATGACACCCGCATCAAATCAGCTCATAGCCAAGTTCAGACAGCTCCTGGATTTCTACGAGCATGCCGTCGAAGCCCGTCGCGACTCCTGTGTCAAAGAGTTCCGGGGCTACGCACTTCGCGTCTTTGATCACCTCATCAAGAGGGCTCCCACGGTCCGCCTGAGACGCCAACAGGTCGCCCCATACATTCATCCAAATGGCTCCTTGTATTGGGCGCTCTACCCGCGCAATCTGAACGTCACGTTGTTGGACTTCGCGAGGGCTCATAACCTCAAGGTCCGGGCCCACCACAAGAAGATCCAGCGACACGGCAAGCGACCGCCCCGCGCCTATGACGCCATCCCCACGCTCTATGACTGGCGCTGGACGCGTAAGGACTTCACGGCCCGTAGTGTGAAGTGCCAATGGTGGGAGGCCGATCTGGCCACTGCGTATGAAGAGGCGGTGGTCGGCAGGGTGCGCCGTGCCCGCCGTGTCGTCGCAATGGCCCGCAAGTCCCTCGCAGTCGCCGAGTCGGTCCAGGAGCCCCTGCTCGATCTCGAGGACGCTGAGCGCTGGATTCGTCAGAAGCTCGGGTGGGCGGACCCGGCGCCCGATTGGGGCACCGCTGCGTGGCCTCGGCCGACCGTCGAGCCGCAAGTACCAGCCGCCTCAGACAACCCGTTCATGGCCCGGCGACTGACTGCCTATGCACTGTTCCGGACCGCCGTGGCCCGACTGCAGGTATGCAGCGACGAGTACCCCGCCGCCGCCGCAGAAATCCGCCGCCGCTTGAGTAGCCATCTCGCCGAGCCGCTTCCCGAGCCGCGACTCACCCTCCAGTTCAAGACCGACGACCCCGTAGACGATCCCATTCTCATCTGGCACGGCCGACGGTCTCAGCGCCACGGTCTCAAGCCGCTGCCCTGGTCCAACCGCACCGCGCTCCGCCGCTACCAGGGATATCTCGCCCGTGCCCGCGCAAAGGGCCACGACGTCATGCCGCGGTCTCAGTACCTCTTCGTCATTCAGGCCCGCCGCCCTCAACGGGACTTTTCGATGGCTCCCCCGTGGGAACGCGTCTTCGCCCATTACTACGATACCCACGTCATCGCGCCCCTCCAGAAGCAGTGGGTGGCACTTTGGGAACTCACTTGGCTGGTCACCGCCATGCCCGATCCGTCGGGGTTCGTCATGAACTTCGATCCGGACGACTACCTGCCCGACGCGGAGGCCCGCAAGGAACAGCAAGCGC
>CAZWAN010000234.1:0-1683 GCA_964631875.1 uncultured Flavobacteriaceae bacterium | reverse complement strand
GGCGACATCGAGTGCCGGCGAGTCGCGCACGTCATCACTGTTGGGCTTGAATGCCGCCCCCCACACCGCGATCTGTCGATCTCGGAATCGACCACCCACGGCTTCGCGGGCCAGATCGACCGTGCGTCGGCGGCGACGCAGATTGATCTCGTCGACCTCACGCAGGAAGGTCAGCGCCTGATCGACTCCGAGTTCGCCGGCGCGAGCCATGAACGCTCGGATGTCCTTGGGCAGGCAACCGCCGCCGAAGCCCAGTCCCGCGCGCAGGAACTGCTCGCCGATGCGCGGATCCATTCCCAGCGCAGTTGACAGGGTGACCACATCGGCACCCGTTGCCTCGCACACCTCCGACATCGCGTTGATGAACGAGATCTTCGTCGCCAGGAAGGCATTAGCCGATACCTTCACCAACTCTGCGGTGGGCAGATCCATCGACAGCCAGGGCGTGCCCTCGGCCAGCAGCGGTGCGTACACCTCGCGCAGCAGCGCTTCATCATCGGCATCGGTCACGCCGACCACGAGCCGATCCGGATGCAGGGTGTCGGCCACCGCGTGCCCCTCGCGCAGGAACTCCGGGTTCCATGCCACATGCACCCCTCCACCGGCCGGCGCCAACGCCTGCAGGCGTGCGGTCATCTCCGCCGCGGTACCGACGGGCACGGTGGACTTGCCCACGACCAGGGTGGAGGTGTGCAGGTGCGGTGCCAGGTCCTCGACCGCGGACCACACCTGCGACAGATCGGCCCCGTAGGCGCTGGCCCGCTGTGGGGTCCCCACGCAATGCACCTGGGCATCAGCCGCATCAGCGGGATCGGTGGAGAACCGCACCCGACCCGCGGCGATCGTGCGCTGCAGAACCTCGGGCAGACCCGGTTCATAGAACGGGACCTGACCGGCATTCAAGGATGCGACCTTGCTCGCATCGGCATCGATCCCGACGACCTCGTGGCCCAACTCCGCCATGCAGGCGGCATGGGTCGCCCCCAGGTAACCCGTTCCGATCACGCTTAAGCGCATACCGGCTGAGCGTAGTGGGCGTACGCTCACCTCCCGTGGCCTACACCGTCTACGACCCCGATCTGTCACCTCGCTCACCCGAGGCGTCCCGGGTAACCCTGGCCAGTGTCATGGAGGTCATGGACGCCAATAATCTCGGCAATGTCCACGGTGGGGTGATCATGCGGGCGGTCGATACCACCGCGGGCACCTGCGCGACGCGCCACTGCGGCGGCCCTGCGGTCACCGCCTACATGGATGAGATGGCCTTCCTCGAACCGGTGCGCATCGGCGACATCCTCACCACGAAGGCATCGGTGAACTGGACGGGCAGGACGTCACTCGAGGTCGGTGTCCGAGTGGAGGCCCTGCGGTACGGCGAGACCGAGCAGTCCCACGTCGGATCGGCCTATCTGGTCTTTGTCGCCCTCGATGATGACGGAAGGACGCGGCGAGTACGTCCGGTCGACCCCATGACCGAGGATGATCGCCGCCGCCACCACGAGGCCGAGATCCGTCGCGAGAACCGACTCGCCCGCCGAGCTGCGATCCGCGAGTACCGCACGACGTGAGCACGAGTCGACGAGGCGAACCTGCTGCGCGGATCAGCGCCACTCGATGGCTGGGCAGGCATCCATCACCATGTCGATACCAGCCTCAGTCACCCGTCGAGCAGCAGCCTCGTCC
>CAZWAN010000233.1:0-1685 GCA_964631875.1 uncultured Flavobacteriaceae bacterium | reverse complement strand
GGGTTGTCAGCGCTGGCGATGAAGACGGAGCCGGAACGGCATGGACAAACGAATCTACGATCATGACTCAATGAACTCCCTGACACGAAGAATCCTGACTCACCCTCTCATTCCAGATTACTGACAACACAGCAGCACACGTGCCTCGCTCAGCGACTTCATTCAGCGGCGCGGCATGCTGGGTCGCGTGGCATCCGGCTCGGGTGCGGAAAGAGCATGGCAACAAGGGAACTGAACTCAGCGAGTGCAAGAGAGCACCCAAGCGTCAGCCGGTTCGAGCAGCCTGCTTCCATGTTGCGGCAGCTCGTTTCCGTCTTGGACGGCCCAACAGCGTCTCTCATCACTCGGACAGCGAAGTCTTCGTGGGCTTTGAAAAGATCGAAGCCAACCGATTGCACATGCTGCGCCATCTTGCGTTCACTACAGCAGCTCCGCAATTGGCTGACCGAACGGCAGGATCGGCATCGGTCGCCCGTTGTGGTCCGGGAACGCGTGATGCCAATCGATACCCAGGTGGCGATAGACGGTCGCCCAGAGATCGTTGGGAGTGAGCGGTCGATCCTGCGGATGCTCGCCCTTCGAATTGGTCGAACCGATCACTTGCCCGGTTCGCATGCCACCTCCACAGACCAGCATCGACATCGCTTGAGGCCAGTGATCGCGTCCGGGCTGGTGAACCCCGGTTTGCGTGCCAATCTGGGAATTGATCCGCGGCGTCCGGCCGAATTCACCGGTCACAATCACCAGCACGCGTCGATCCAAGCCTCGTGCGTAAATGTCCTCGACCAAGGCCGTGACCGCCTGATCGTAGATCGGCAAACGCGCACGCGCATCATCGAAAAGGTGGCAATTCACGGCATGGGAGTCCCAGTTGTAGGTGCCGTTCTTCAGCCACGGCACACCGGACACATAGGGATTCTCCATGACCATCGTGACAAAGCTACTACCCGCCTCGACCAACCGTCGGGCAAGCAACGCACGCTGCCCCCAGGCATGTCGCCCATAGCGATCCCGCACGGCGTCGGGTTCGCGTGTCAGGTCGAACGCTTCGCGGGCCGCTTGGCTTGTCAGCAGTTCGATGGCGCGCTGCTGAAAGGTGTCCATCGCTTCCATCGCACCCGACTGATCGATCCCCCGCCGGACGCGGTCAAACCCCTGTAAGAGCGCCGTTCGGTCCTCAAGCCGGGTCGCAACATCCGCCGCCAGCCCCAGATTCTGGACCTGGAATCCTGGTTGGCTCGGGTCGCCCGCAACGATGAACGGATGCGTGTCCTGGCCCAGGTAAGCGCTCCCAAAGCTGTAGACGTCAATCCCATGCCGTCCTTGCTCAGCCCCACTGACATAGGTGGGCACACCGTTGCGATAGCCGGGTCGCATCTTGGCCACGATCGAGCCCACCGCCGGTGCGTCGTTGACAAACCCTACAGGCGATTTGGGAAGTCGGCCCGTCAAAAACCGCTTGTGGCCACCCCCGTGGTCCGCAAACTCATGAGCAATCGACCGAATCAGCGTGTAGCGATCGGCCACCCGCGCATGCAGGGGCAACAATTCACACACTTCCACGCCGGCGACATTCGTCCCAATCGGCCGAAAGATGCCCCGGTAATCGGCAGGAGCCTCCGGCTTCATGTCGAACGTTTCCATGTGCGGCGGACCACCCGGCAGCCAGACGAAAATCACCGCCG
>CAZWAN010000232.1:0-1686 GCA_964631875.1 uncultured Flavobacteriaceae bacterium | reverse complement strand
CGAGGAAGACGAAGAGCTCGAAGGAGATGATGTGGTAGAAGTGGAAGAGGTAGGAGATACCGAAAAATAGGAATTTATCATTAATTTTTTATACCATCAATATGGGTCAGAAGACAAATCCAATAGGTAACCGTCTGGGAATTATTAGAGGTTGGGACTCCAACTGGTTCGGAGGTAAAGACTTCGCACAAAAGGTGGTGGAGGATGAAGAAATTCGCACTTACCTCAACGCCCGCGTGCAGAGAGGGGGCATCGCTCGCATCATTATCGAGCGCACGCTGAAGCGGATTACCGTGACTATTCACACTTCCCGTCCGGGGATTATCATCGGTAAGGGCGGCCAGGAGGTCGATCGCATCCGTGAGGAGTTGAAGAAACTGACGGGCAAAGACGTGCAGATCAACATTATCGAGATCCGCAAGCCGGAACTGGATGCTGCGATCGTTGCCGAATCGATCGCCAAGCAGCTCGAAGCCAGGATCAACTATCGCCGTGCCATTAAGATGGCGATTCAGTCGACTATTCGCGCCGGCGCCGAAGGCATCAAGGTGCGTATCGCCGGTCGTTTGAATGGAGCGGAAATGGCTCGTTCAGAAGAGTATAAGGAAGGGCGGACCCCCCTGCATACGTTTCGTGCCGATATTGACTACGCTCTGAAAGAAGCCTTCACCGTCTATGGCAAAATCGGTATCAAGGTATGGATCTGTAAGGGAGAAGTACTGGGTAAGCGCGACTTGTCTCCGAATATCGGCGTGAATACCAAGGAAAAGAGTGGTGGCGGACGAGGTTCTCGCGGAGGTCGCAGTGGTGACGGAAGAAGAAGAGGCAGCGGCGGCGGCGGCGGCGGCGGCGGAAGAAATCAAAGAAGACGTTAGAATATCTCAATAAAATGCCGTACCTTTGCCAAGCTTTTCGAAAAGCTACCGGTAAAGGCTACTTTTAGGTGAAAATTATTAAAAAATCATATCATGCTACAGCCAAAGAGAACTAAGTATCGCAAGCAAATGAAGGGTAGGATCACCGGGCTTTCCTATAAAGGCTCGACCGTGGATTTTGGTTCCTTCGGGTTAAAGGCGATAACAGACGGTCGGATCACCAGCCGTCAAATTGAATCGGCTCGTATCGCGATGACCCGTTATATGAAACGGGAAGGAAAAGTCTGGATCCGGATCTTCCCGGACAAGCCGATCACCTCGAAGCCGCAGGAAGTGCGGATGGGTAAAGGTAAAGGAGCGTTGGATCACTACGTAGCAATTGTCAAACCTGGCCGGATCATGTTTGAGATCGATGGCGTCTCGACGGAGACTGCCCGTGAAGCCTTGCGCCTGGCCGCCCAGAAGTTGCCGGTACAGACCAAGGTAGTCGTTCGACCCGACTATGCTGAATAAAGAAAAGTTCTGACAGTCAAATAATTATAACAATGGCAACCAAAAAATATCTGGAGCTCCAGGACTTTACCAACGAAGAGTTGAAGAGTGAATTGGAGCAGACGCAAGTCCAGTATCAAAAGCTTAAGTTCGACCACGCGATCAAAGGTCTGGACAATCCTCTGCTCCTGCGGGACGTGCGGAGAGATATCGCCCGTCTGCAGGCGGAAATACGCCGGCGGGAACTGACCCAAATGAGCGCAGAAGAACTGGGCAATCGTTCAAAAATTAGAGCCAGAAGACGTTCTAAGCGATAAGC
>CAZWAN010000231.1:0-1697 GCA_964631875.1 uncultured Flavobacteriaceae bacterium | reverse complement strand
AATACAATCATCACGATAACTGATAGACAAGGTAATGCTTTATCATGGGCAACATCTGGTGGTTCTGGCTTTAAAGGATCTCGCAAAAGCACTCCTTTTGCAGCGCAAGTTGCCGCAGAGAGTGCTGGTAAAATTGCAATGGAATGTGGCGTAAAAAATTTAGAAGTTAAAATTAAAGGACCAGGACCTGGTAGAGATTCTGCGGTGAGAGCTCTTAATGGCGCTGGTTTTAAGATTACAAGTATATCTGATGTCACTTCAGTTCCCCATAACGGTTGTAGACCACCTAAAAAGCGTCGAATTTAAGGAGAATATAGTGGCTAGATATTTGGAATCTAAATGTAAACTTTGTCGAAGAGAGAATGAGAAGCTTTTTTTAAAAGGAGAAAAGTGTTTTACTGATAAGTGTGCTATTGAAAGAAGAAATTATCCACCCGGACAGCACGGACAAAAAAAGGGTAGATTATCTGATTATGGCGTTCAGTTGAGAGAAAAACAAAAGCTCCGACGAATTTACGGACTTCTGGAAAAGCAGTTTAGAAATTTATATAAACAAGCAGATAAGCAAAAAGGCATTACTGGTGACAATTTATTGATAATGCTTGAAAGTCGCCTAGACAATGTTGTTTATATAATGGGATTCGGTTCGTCTCGAGCAGAAGCAAGGCAAATTGTTAAACATAATGCCGTACGTGTTAACGGTAAACGCGTAAATGCACCATCGTACTCAGTTAAGCCCGGTGATCTTATCGAACTCGATAATAAAGCTAAGGAGCATATTCGCTCTAAATCATCTATTCATGCAGCTGAGTCGAGAGGATTTCCAGCTTGGATTGAAATGGATGTTAAAGGAATGAAAGGTTTATACAAAAATAAACCTGACCGTATAGATTTGCCATCTACAATTAATGAATCGCTCGTGGTTGAACTGTACTCAAAGTAATTGCGCAACTTAGTACTACATTTATTAAGGTCATTAGATGCAAGTTAATGAATTGTTAACACCTCGTATAATTGATGTTCAGAATATTTCTCCCCTTCATGCTAGGGTCGTTATGGAACCTTTTGAACGCGGATATGGTTATACACTAGGAAATGCTTTACGTAGAATTTTATTGTCTTCTATGACGGGCTATGCACCAACTGAAGTGAAAATTTCTGGCGTAGTCCACGAATATTCAACGATAGATGGTGTGCAAGAAGATGTAGTCGATGTATTGTTGAATATCAAAGGTATAGTATTAAAATTATATTCAGGCGATGAAGCCACATTAAGATTGAGTAAGGCAGGGAAAGGAGTTGTAACGGCAAATGATTTTGAGAAAAATCATAACGTTGAAATTCTAAATCCCGATCACGTAATCGCACATTTGACATCTGGCGGGAAAATTGATCTGCATTTGAAAATATCAAAAGGGAGAGGTTATTTACCCGCAAGTACTCGAAAAGCACGCGAAACTGATAAGAGTATCGGCAGTATTATGCTCGATGCTTCTTTTAGCCCTATTAGAAGAGTGAGCTATATAGTAGAAAGCGCTAGAGTTGAGCAACGTACAGATCTTGATAAGTTAATTATGGATATCGAAACTAATGGAATAGTCGATCCTGAAGAAGCAATTCGATATGCAGCTCGTATATTAGTGCAGCAATTAACTGTATTTGCGAATCTCGAGAGCACGCCCGTGCCAGCCGAACAA
>CAZWAN010000230.1:0-1712 GCA_964631875.1 uncultured Flavobacteriaceae bacterium | reverse complement strand
GCGGAGCGTCGCGGCCGAGGTCACCGGCTGGAACTCGACGCGGGTCAGGTTGTGCTGCGGCTCGTCCCACCAGTCTTCGTTGACGGTCAGTATGGTTGCCGCCTCGGGCGTACGGGATTCGAGCTTGAATGGCCCGGTGCCGTTCGCGTTGAACGTCGCGTAACCCTCGACGCCGGCACTCACATCGGTCGGCTTTTCTGCGTTGTTTTCGACCAGCCATTCTTTGTCAAAGATATGGATGTTCGTCAGGTCGTTGAGCAAAAGCGGGTACGCCCCGGTAAGTTCGATATCGATCGTGTAGTCGTCTATGACGGTTGCGTTCTTGTACGCCGGCAGATTGCCCTTCAGTGGCGAGGTTTCGTCGCTAACGCGCAGCAGCGAGGCAAGAACATCATCTGCCGTGAATGCGTTGCCGTTGTGGAATGTGACGCCTTCGCGCAGCTTGAACCGCCAAACCGTTGGTGAAACGATCTCCCACGAGGTCGCGAGTGCTGGTTCGATCGTCAGATCCCGATTGTAGCGGACGAGACCTTCATAGATATGGTTGAGGAAGTTGATCGTATAGCTGTCGCCATAGGAATAGGGGTCAAGCGACACGATATCACGCGGTGCTCCCCATTTGATCGTTTCAGCCATGACGCCTGTGCCGACGAATGCCGCCAATAGGCTACCGGTCAATATGGCTCTGGAGCCGATACCCGTATTCATGAAGATACTCCCTGTTGAGGACGCGATTTTCGTTCGCTTGCGCCCGGTCCGCGAGATGAGCGCCGCCACGTTCAAGTCTTGGCGCCGTTGCCTGGTTATCCCGTCTTGGCATTCCCCCCACACGAGATGTCTACAAACGATACGCCACGGTGATCAAATTGTCTACAATTTAATTTGATCTTGTAAACATAACCTGATCCCCAACCTCAGACGGCATAGACGGCCAAGGTCCAATCGTCGCGGCATTTCGGGCAGACTGCTATTGCCGCGTTTCAGATGAAATCGTGGCGCCACCCGCGATAGACTTGGGCGTTTGCTTCCGATGTAGGCCCCGTCCATGCGCCAGGATCGAATAACACGACCCTTCTGGCACCTGGCTGCCACAGCGATCAAAGGCGAATATTTGGCGACCCAACGGTTCAGCGCCGCGCGGTCCACACCGACGCCTCGCTTGGCTATGATTTCATCCAGATCGCGAGATGAGACCGTTCAGCGAACGTGGAAGAAGACCACGAACAGGATGACATCCTTCGGGAACTGGGCGCATGGCCGATCTGCTGTGCCGGCTCGACTTCTTGATCCTCCACGAAATGGGCTATCTGCCCTTCGCCCAGACCGGCGGTCACCTCCTGCTCCACCTGATCAGCTGACTTTACGAGCAGACATCGATTATCGCCACGACCAACCTTGCCTTCGGTGAATGGCCGAGCGTGTTCGGCGACGCCAAGATCACCGCCGCTCTTCTTGACCAGCTTACCCACCACTGCGATATCGTCGAGACCGCCAACGAAAGCTGGCGCTTCAAGAACCGCGCCTGAGCCGCTGGCCCGGAGGGGTCTCTTTTGCATGCCGATCATGGGTCCCGATTGGGTGCCGGTTGGCACACGGAGGGCGAAACGCAGAAAACCTCTCGTGTGAGAGGCTCTTAAGTGCTGTATTCTTTGAGATATTTGGTTGCGGGGGCTCGCAACCAGCTTTGTCGAACGACGCTGAAGCTTTGAAGA
>CAZWAN010000229.1:0-1719 GCA_964631875.1 uncultured Flavobacteriaceae bacterium | reverse complement strand
ATCGACGAGTCGAATCCTGGAGCAAAGAAAGGCTTGGGCTTGGTATCGCTTGAGCAAGGAGAGGTCGACAGGGCTCTCGACTTTTTTAAAGGAACATGCACCGAAGAAGAGCTGGCAAGTTTTATGAATAATACAGCTGTTCTGGCTGTAAAGCGTGCTCATTTTGATGAAGCCAAAGGCCTTTATGAGGCAGCAGCTGGCGCGCTCTCCGACCCTAAAGTCCGTTCCAAGGTTGAGTTCAACGCGGGCCTGCTATTTCGCAGATGGAAAAAGCCTGCAGAGGCGCTCGAGCACTTTAGTCAAGCCATTTCCCTTGACCCTGACAATGAAAAAGCAAACCGACATCTGAGCTTGGTCAAAGCGACAATGGACGAGACCATTACGACTCGCGAAGCGAGGGGGGACGAAGCAGCTCTAGGTCAGATTGCTGAGAGTTCTCCAAGCTACGATGATGACTTTTATGACGAGGATGTGGAGGGAAGCTTTGCGGATCCCGACCTCTCGGCAGGGGTGGTCGAAACCGCCCCAGCTGAAACGGTAAAAGAGCAGGCCAGTCAGATCCGAGAGAAGTCCAAGGGGGCGATTCATCAGATCGAGGAGCCATCGAAAGATGTTAAGCCATTTTCGGTGGACTCGATGGTCGCAAAGGCGGCCACAAGCCTCAAGAAATCAAATGCAGAGAGCTCCGCCAGCTCCGCCAGCTCCGCCAAAAAGGAGGCCTCCCCGAAAGGCGAGGGGGGTAAGAAGAGTCAAGTGGAAGAACAAGCCCGTTCAAAAGGCTTTATCGATGATGAAGATGAAGACGGTGATGAACAGTCCTCTTCTCAGGAAAAAAAGAAGAGCCGGTCCGCAAGCTGAGCTAGCGGACTCTTCGCTCCGTATGAAAAGTCACCTGGCGCGAGGATTAACCTGCAAGTTGAAGCATGGATTCAAGCGGTGTGGGCCGTTCTCCAAGCTTGGCTGTTTTGACTTGAAGATCACGACTCCGCTTGGCCCGAGATAGAGAAACGACTCGTTGGGCCGCGCGAGCGTCGCCGGCAAGAGCTTGCAAGGTGAGAGAGAAATCCTGAACAAGCATGAGCCTTGGTCCTCTGAAGGTTTGTCCGGCTGCGATAGTGCCGTAAGTCAGCTCAATCTGCTCTTTGAAGGAATCAGGAGATGACTCTTTGAATCGGCTGAGGTGCCGGTGGAGGACTCTCCCAATGCCTTCCGCAAGCGGTCTTTGATAAACCTCGATTGCGGAGCGGTAGAGGAGTGCAAGATGCCGTGTGGCCAAGGTCATGGACTTTTCGTCCTGTGGAGCCCAGTCTGTGTATGATGCAAGAAAGCTAGGAAACTCATTGGGGTATTTGAGCATGTGGTGTTTGAGTACGTCATGACACATTCCTGCGAGGGCTGGTGAGGCCGAGAAAAAGGCATGGAGGTGTTCGACGAGAAAGAAGAAGGCCGCTGTAAGCTTTTTCTTGTCTTCAAAGAATGCCCTAAGCAGCTCCTCGAGCAAGCTGTGCCCAAAGCGCCCGATCACTCTGTTCAATTGCAGTGAAGCCTGTTTGTTCATATCGCAGCGGGACAGAAAGTGGATGAGGGTGATTCGCATTGCGGTGTTGTTCACGTTGGAGCGAGCAAGGAGACTCGTTGAGATAAACTCGACAACGCTCGTTGTCGCTTTCGAGTCTTGGGCACTCTTTCCATATTGATTGGCAAGCATGAGACCAAGCT
>CAZWAN010000228.1:0-1736 GCA_964631875.1 uncultured Flavobacteriaceae bacterium | reverse complement strand
GGCGTCCACAACTACGACCCGAGCCTGCCGCCGGCGCTCAACGACCTGACCTACGTGGCCGGTGGCTACGGCTACCTGGTGAAGGTGGCCTCCGCCGGAACGGTGACCTTCACGGGGGCACGGCTGGCCCCGGCCGACACCCTGGACCTCGGCGCGGGTTGGACCCTGGCCGGCTACTGGGGCCCGGACGCGCGCTACGTGACCGAAGAGCCGACGGCTCTGTTCCCCCCGGGGACGACCTTCGCGCCGGTGGGAACGGTCGCGGATCTCTTTCCGTCACTCGCGAGCCTGCTACAGGCGGTGCGGAGTGCCGACGCGCAGGGCGAGTACAGCTACGAGGCCGGCATCGGGGGCGATCTGGACTACGTGGGGCCTGGCTACGGCTACTGGCTCAAAGTGAGCGCCGCGACAGCGCTCGACTACGAGCTTCCGTGAATCGGAAGGACCCGGGTGGACCCAACGGGGCCCTCACGGACCTTCCCCCGGCGCGGCTCGCGCCGCAATCGACGAAGGGAGCGAACCCATGAGCAGACATCTTCGACGTGTCGTTTGCGCAGCCTTGCTCACAACGGTTCTCGGCACGGCGTCCGCCCAGCAGCGCCAGCAGGGGATAGCGGTAAGCTCGGGGCTGCCCGCCCAGGAAACGACTCTCTTCGCGGGCTCCGGGGTGTGCGCCCGCTGCCACGAGGGGCTACTGGAGGGCGGGGTCGACGTCTCGCCGGTAACCCTGTGGCGCGCCAGCATGATGGGGAACTCCGCCAAGGACCCGGTCTGGCTGGCGAAGGTCGCTGCGGAAGGGGCGGAGTTGCCCGACCTCAAGGCAGCCATCGAAGCCAAGTGCCTCACCTGCCACTCCCCCATGCTCTACCGTCAGTCGGCGTACGACGGTCTGCCCTGGTCCCTGGCGGACCTTGCCGGAGACCCCCTCTACCGGGACGGAATCAACTGCACCGTGTGCCACCAGATCCAGGCCACGAACTTCGGCCTGCCGGAGAGTTTTAGCGGCGGCTTCTCCATCGGCGACACCCGAACCATCTTCGGGCCCTACCCCAACCCCCTTGCGGGCCCCATGGTGACCAACACCAACTACCTCCCGGAAGAGGCCTACGTGGCGTCGGGCACGGGCTGGGTCATCGACGATGAAGAGCACTGTGCCACCTGCCACAACCTGTTCACCAACTACAAGATCGGGGAGAACCCGGACGGGACCACCATCCTTTCCACCGAAAAGTTTCCGGAGCAGACCCCCTACTACGAGTGGTTGAACAGCTCCTACCCCGCCGCCGGGATCAGTTGCCAGGGATGCCACATGCCCCGCACGGACACCCCCATGAAGATCGCAACCCGTCCCCGAACCTCCCTGATGCGCACCCCGTTCTGGTACCACGACTTCGTGGGCGGGAACCTGTTCATGCTCGGCATGTTGCGGGACAACGTCGCCGAACTGGGCTTGACGTCCACGGTGGAGCAGTACGGGCAGAAGATTCTCGCCACCGAAGACATGCTGGCGGGCACCGTCGACCTGGCCGTTGCGGCCACCGCCGCGGGCGCATTGCTCACCGTCGACGTGACCCTGAAGAACAACGCCGGCCACAAGCTCCCCACCGGGATTCCCCTGCGCCGCGTTTGGATCCACCTGAAAGTGACCGACGCAGCCGGGGGGCTCCTGTTCGAATCCGGTCCCTGGGACGACAGCGGGGAGATCCTCGGACTGGATGCGGGCTACGAACCGCACC
>CAZWAN010000227.1:0-1738 GCA_964631875.1 uncultured Flavobacteriaceae bacterium | reverse complement strand
ATTTGGCCATGGAAAATATTCTTATGGTCAATTATACGTTAGAACGTTACAATTTATTGCCCCATGAATATAAGAACTTCAGCTTTTTGGACGATACACAAAATAAGTTAAAAACTGCAGTAGGTACAGAAGCCCCAAACATTTTTTGGAAAGTAAATGAATTGGAAAAAAGTTTGTACAACTTAATCGGTTCCGATTACTACATTATTGTTTTTTTTAGTTCTACTTGTTCCCATTGCATAAAAGAAATGCCCGCTTTTCATGATTTTATTCAAGAAGTTGGCAACTTAAAAGTTATTGCTATCGGTTTGGAGGATTCCACTTCATTTGCATCCTACCAAACAATGACCGAAGGGTTTACAGATTTTATCAACATAATGGAAGAGGAAAAATGGGGAAGCCAAATTGCTAAAGATTATGGCGTTACGGCTGTTCCCAGTTTTTTTATCTTAGATGCTGACAAAACAATAATTGCAAAACCAGACAATACCGAAGAATTAAAAGCGCTTTTTGGGGGTTGATTTAAAAAGGGAAAAATGCATCTTCTAAATGTTCCAATTGCATTTCCTGATTTGTTTTAACAATGCTAATGATGTCAAACCGGACATTTACATCCAATGCTCTTTCTTGAACATAATGATCTATTGCAGTATAAATCAGTTTTTGTTGCGGTTGTTTGACAAATTCAAATGGGGCACCAAAAAAATCAGTTGATCTTGTCTTAACTTCAATCACCGCCAAAATTTCGGATTTTCTTGCAATGATATCAATTTCTGCTTTCTTAAAACGGTAGTTCTGCTCAACTATTTGATATCCGTTTTTTATCAAATGAGCCACAGCCAAAGCCTCCCCTTCTTTTCCAAGTTCATTGTGCCGAGCCATAATCAGGCTTTATTTGAAAGTTATTCTGGTATTCTTTTCCGATACTTTCAAATCTACAAAGTTGCCAAAAATCAAGGCTCTATTGTCGTCTAAATGCCCTGCAGGAAAATTATAAATGATTGGAAAATCAGTTCCTTCAGTTACACGATTTACGATATCCTCAACCGTTTCTCCAAATTCATTTCCTTCATTTTTTTTCAATCTAAAATCTCCTATTATCAACCCTTTACATTTTTCAAAATAACCTGCTCGTTGTAAGCTGATCATCATTCTGTCTATATGGTATAAAGCTTCATTGACATCTTCTAAAAAAAGCACTTTCCCGTCCATATTCAAATCGGTATTCGAAGACAACATGCTGTAAACAATAGATAAGTTTCCACCAACCAATTGTCCGGTTCCTTCCCCAATTCGATTTGTTTCTGAAGCATCCAGTTTATAAGATAATTTCTTGCCAAACAAGGCTTTGTGCAAGGAAATAATCGATTCTTTTTGAACAGGATCATTCAATTTTAAGGTTAATGGCATTTGCGCATGAATGGATTCTATCCCTAAAGTATTTAATTTATTGTGCAAAACGGTAACATCACTGTAACCAACAAGCCATTTTGGATTTTCCAAAAAACGAGAAAAATCGAGCTGATCCACAATTCTAACTGTACCATATCCGCCTCTTGCACACCATATTGCTTTTATACTGGGGTCGTCCAGGGCCTTTTGCATATCTTCCAATCGTTCTTGATCTGTTCCGGCAAAAGTATTGTTTTGGGTAAAGAGATGATTTCCCAAAAAAACCACCAGACCCCAGTGATTTGCCAATTCAATTCCCTGATCCACTGAGCTTTTTTCGTTGATC
>CAZWAN010000226.1:1518-1743 GCA_964631875.1 uncultured Flavobacteriaceae bacterium | reverse complement strand
CGGCCGCGCGGCCCAACCTGCAGGACGAAGACCTCACCTGGATCATCGCCAGCATCGTGGGCCAGATCCACCACTTCATCTTCCGCTGGTACAAGAAGCAGGACCTGGCCGAGGCCAGCGAGGCGTGGAACATCATGACCCGCGTGTTCCCGCCCCTGGACCAGCCGGTGGAAGGCTACATCCAGGACGTGACCCGACACATCACCCGCTTTTCCAGCGCAGCGG
>CAZWAN010000226.1:628-1479 GCA_964631875.1 uncultured Flavobacteriaceae bacterium | reverse complement strand
ATGGTGCTGCTGGCCGGCTGCAGCATCGGCCCGGATTACGCGCGGCCCGAGCTCGAGACCGAAACCCCGGAGCAGTGGGCCCGGCCCACCCTGGCCGAGGCCCTGCCCGACAGCTCGGCCGACAGCCACTGGCGCTGGTGGGAATCATTCGCCGACACCACCCTGAACACCCTGGTGGAGCAGGCCCTGGTCCACAACAACGACCTGGCCGCCGCCGCCGGCCGTGTGCTCGAGGCCGAGGCCCTGCTGGGCGGCGCCCAATCCAGCCAGTGGCCCCGCATCGAGGTTGGCGGTTCCGCCTAGCGCAGCAAGATCAGCAACACCCAGAGCTTCGGCATGCTCGACCCCTACCGCAACAGCTACTCGCTGAGCGCCAACCTCAGCTACGAGATAGATCTCTGGGGCCGCCTGTCCCGCGGCAAGGAAGCCGCCCTGGCCACCCTGCTGGCCAGCGAGCAGGACCGACGCACCGTGGCCCAGGGCCTGATCGCCAGCGTGGTGCGCTCCTGGCTGGAGATCCGCGAACTGCAGCTGCAGGTGGCCCTGAACGAGCGCACGGTGGCCAACTTCGACCAGAACCTGGAGACGGTGCGCGGGCGCTACCAGCGCGGCCTGGTCACCGCCCTGGACGTGCACCTGGCCGCCCAGAACCTGGCCGCCGCCAAGGCGGTGGGCCCCACCTTCCGCCAGAACCTGGCCCGGGCCCGGCGCCAGCTGGAAATCCTGGTGGGCCAGTACCCCGACGGCCTGATCCAGGCCAGCGACCTGGACCGCGCCGACGGCCGTCTGATCAGCGAACTCATGCCCGAACCCCTGCCGCCGGTTCCAGCCGGTCTTCCCAGCCAGCTGCT
>CAZWAN010000226.1:0-618 GCA_964631875.1 uncultured Flavobacteriaceae bacterium | reverse complement strand
CGGTGCGTCCGATGCCGATCGTGACACGGCGATCGACCTGATGGCCGCCGAGCTTCGCCTTCATTCCTCGGTGGCCCGCATCGGCGAGGCCAAGGCCGCCCTGTACCCGCGCATAAGCCTGACCGGCAGCGCCGGGTCCACCAGCAGCGAGCTCTCCGAAATGTTCACCGAACCGACCAGCGTGTGGTCCCTGGCGGGCAATCTGTTCATGCCCCTGATCAACCGGGGCGCCACCCAGGCGCAGATCAAGGCGGCCGAGGCCCGCGCCGAACAGGCGGTGGCCGCCTACCGCTCCACCGTGCTGAAGGCCTTCGCCGAGGTGGAAAACGCCCTGGACCAGGACCACTTCCAGACCACCCAGGAAGCCTACCTGGAGGAATCGGTGCTGCAGGCCCGCCGTTCGGTGGACCTGGCCGAATCCCGCTACGGCCGCGGCCTGGACAACATCCTGGTGGCCCTGGAAAGCCAGCGCCGCCTGTACACCGCCGAATCCAATCTGCTGACCACCCAGCGTCTGCGCCGCACAGCCCGGGTCAACCTGATCCAGGCCCTGGGCGGACCCTGGGAAGCAATCGATGAACCCGAAGTGGCGACCATCCAGCAAGGAGCCGATCAGTG
>CAZWAN010000225.1:0-1774 GCA_964631875.1 uncultured Flavobacteriaceae bacterium | reverse complement strand
TTTACATTATTTACGTTATATAAAATCCGGGGAAAACACAGACTCGGATTTTTTTATTGCCCTAACTCGATAAAATCATGAATCAAACAATTACCGTCCATATAGCCGATGACCATCAAATTTTGATCGATGGTATAATTGCCGTTTTAAATTTTGAAGAAAATATAGAGGTTGTTGGTTATTCGTTAAACGGTCAGGAAGTATTGGATTGGTTCGAAAAAAATGATGCTGATGTCTTGATCTTAGATATCAATATGCCGGAGCTCGACGGTATTGAGGTGTTAAAAGTGTTGGAGACCAAGGCAGTCAAACCCAAAATAATTGTGCTTTCCAGTTATGACGATGTTAAACTGGTAAAGGAAGTCTTACAAATAGGAGCCCAAGGTTTTGTTCCCAAAAAATCTGCAGGAGAACACATTGTAAACGCCATTAATAAGGTAGCCAACGATGAGCAGTATTATACCGACGACATCAAAGAAAAAATGATGCAGGCCTTGCTCAACAGACCAATAAAAGATAAAGGCAGTCAAGACGGTGTTTTAATGACATCCTTGACCAAGCGCGAAAAAGAGATCCTTAAATTTGTCGCCCAGCAATACAGTACCCGGGAAATTGCAGAAGAGCTGCATATCAGTGAAAGTACAGTAGAGACCCACCGAAAGAATTTGATGAAAAAATTAAAAGTAAAAAATAGTGTTGGTCTTGCTATATTTGCCCTAAAAAATGAAGTTATTTAAGCCTCGGTTAAGTTTTTCATCTTCAATTTCAATTCATTCAGTTTTTTGGCGAATACTTTTTGTCCTGCTTCTGCTGGGTCAGTTTCAAATCTTTGCCCAAGAAGAATCGGCTTCAATTCGATACATTGATAAGAAACTCGTCCTCATTGATTCTTTAATTAGTGTAGGCGCATATGATAATGCATTATCGACCATCAGTAATTTAGAGAATACCTTTTCATTTAGGAATGCTGAGATTAAAAAATACGAAGTAGATTTTCGTTATGCCCAAGTTTTATATTTATCTAATAAAGAAGAAAAGGCGGTTGAACTTTGTTTAAGGAATATTGAAAAATTGTCCAATTTTAAGAATGAGAAAATTTTTGTTGATTACATTAATTTCTTGACCAAAATATTTGCGAATTCTGAGAATATTGATAAAGCAATTCAATTTAATGGTATAGCACTAAGAAATTCTTTGGTTCAGCAGGATACAATCGGGTACTTAATTGCTTTAAATAGAATGGGTAGCTTTTATTATCAGAAAAGTCAACTCGATAGTGCTAAGTATTATTTTAAAAGGGTTATTTATTATCCTGTTAACATACATACTGAAAGAAGAATATCAAATGCCTTCAACAATTTGGGCGTCATTGCACAAGTAGAAGATAATTATGATTTAGCTAAAGGTTATGCTCGGGAAGCTTTAGAGATAAAAGAAAAAGTCAATGATACTGTAGGAGTGGCAATGCTAACGGCTAACTTAGCTAATCTCTATCACTTTCAGGGAGACTATAAAGAAGCTATAAAAAACTATGATGTTGCAATAACAACTTTAGAAAATGATACAACTTTTGAAACGGAACTTATTCGCAGAACAATTTATGATAATTTAGCAATAGCATATGATTCTATCGGACAATTTGACGATGCCTATAACTACCTTAGAAAAAGTTATGTTTTAAATGATAAAATAAACAATAACAATCTGTCTGAGACCCTAGCCGAAGTAGAAGCAAAATACAATGTAGAAAGGCAGGAACATCAAACTGAAATTG
>CAZWAN010000224.1:0-1806 GCA_964631875.1 uncultured Flavobacteriaceae bacterium | reverse complement strand
GCATTCAGTCCCGAGGTGCCGGCGCCGATAATAGCGACATCTACCGATTTTTCCACTCTTGCTCCACGGCTGTACCGCCTGAAAAGGTGCGTATAATATCAAGAATTGATCAAGAATGTAGCGAGGCCGCGATGAATCAGTCACCCACCCGCATCCATGCACTGGAATTGGGCCCGATGGAAAATTTCGTTTACCTGATCGAGGACCTGGAAACCCGCAAGACCGCAGTGGTTGATCCCGCATGGGAAGTGCCGGCCATCATCACCCGCGCCGCGCAGCTCGACCTGATGATTACCGATATCCTGCTCACCCATAGCCATCATGACCATATCAACGGCATCGAGGGCATCCTGGAACACGCGCCGGCACGCGTTCACCTGCTCAAGCCGGAATACGAATTCTGGTGCCATGCCCTGGATAAACCCGAGCTGCACCACGGCGGCGATCGGCTCCAGCTCGGCGCCAGTGAAATCCGAATGCTGCATACACCGGGGCATACGCCGGGTTCGGTTTGTTACCAGGTCGGGAACGACCTGATCACCGGCGACACGCTTTTCGTCTACGGATGCGGGCGCTGTGATCTGCATGGTGGCGATCCAGCCATGATGTTCAATACGCTGAGGGATATGAAGCAAAACCTGGATCCGGCCATGATCATTCATCCAGGGCACAACTACTCGGTCGCGGAAACGACGTCGCTCACGGAACAGTTCGCAGGCAACCCGTTCATGCATTTCGAGGATGAAGCCGAGATCATCCACTACCGCATGCACCCGCACGACAAGATTCGTGATGAAGCTTATGGCCCCCAGACCCGCCACCAGATGAAAGTGGCGGATCTGCTCAGCTGACCCGGATTCGCCAATCGGGCCAGCGCCGCAAGATCAAAATCCGATCAACTCGGCATGATAGCCGTGGCTAAAGAAGCTGCTCAGAATTTGCGTGGAATCGGTTTCGCGGTGATCGTATTTAACCACCATCAGGTGTGGCCGACTATCGCTGGCATCGATGTGCCTGACCCCCTGCAGGCGGGAAACGTCCTGACGCAGCGTATCCAGTGCGGATGGTTCAAGGGTTTCATCGATATGCACGGTGACATCACTCATACGGGCCTCCATAATTGGTTTGCCTTCGCATGGCCATGTTAGACGAACGCCATATTGGGCACGAATCAGTTGATTTTATTCGTAGATTCAGCGTCTCCCGGATATAACCGCGCCTTATTACGAGTTTGCTCGCCGGCCAGATTTGCCGGCCAGTCGCGGGCGTATCGCGCCCAGGGGCTTTAACTGATCGACGCTGTCACAATACCAGCGCTGCCGCCTGTCGGATCACCTCTACCCCGGCCCCCCTGCGAAAGGCATGGTCACTCAAGTAGCGACGCCACAGACGTCCATTCGGTTGACCATGAAATAATCCAACAATATGGCGCACCACTTTGGATAGCGGCATGCCTTGTGCGAGGTGAACCTCCAGGTAAGCCAGGTAGCGCTCGAGCACCTGTTGTCGGGTAGGTGCGGGTCTGCTCATGTCATTGAACAGACGCCGGTCGACCTCCGCCAGCAGGTAGGGATTGGCATAGGGCTCCCGCCCGAGCATGACGCCATCAACATGTTGCAGATGCGCCGCGCATTCATCCAGGGTCTTGATGCCGCCATTAATGACGATCTCCGTGTCCGGGAACAACTGCTTCAGGCGATACACCCAATCATAGTTCAGCGGTGGAACCTCGCGGTTCTGCTTAGGGCTCAATCCATTCAACCAAGCCTTGCGAGCGTGGATGATCAGCGCCTCGACGTTCTCGGA
>CAZWAN010000223.1:0-1810 GCA_964631875.1 uncultured Flavobacteriaceae bacterium | reverse complement strand
ACACGGGATAAAAGTAAACCAATGGCAAAACAACCCATAATATAGCCTACTTGTTTCACCGTTGCCCCCACACTTTGAAGATAAGAGGGTAAAGTAGGAATCAGGCTAGTTAAACTCATCCAAAAAAATAAAGCACAGAAAAAGAGCATTAAGCCCTGATAATCCTTTTATTCGTGGTACAGCACAAAATCCAGATGTTTACTTCCAGGGAAGAGAGACGGTAAATAGGTTTTATAATGCATGCCCGGATATTGTACAGAATGCAATGGATAAATTCGCTGAACTGACGGGAAGACAATATCATTTATTCGACTATATAGGCGCTCCCGATGCAAAGAAGGTGATTATTATGATGGGTTCGGGAAGTGAGACTGCTTTGGAAACGGTTAAATATTTAACCGAAAAATCCGGCGAGAAGGTAGGACTGATTAAAGTCAGACTTTATCGTCCATTTGCTGCAGATAAACTTATTGAAGCTTTGCCTGAGACCGTTGAGAATATCGCCGTACTCGATAGAACGAAAGAACCGGGTGCAATTGGTGAACCTTTGTATCAGGATGTTGTAACTGCACTAGCAGAGAATTTTGTTTCTGAAAATTCAAAATTTGCAAAAATTCCTTCAGTTATCGGCGGCAGATACGGACTGTCCTCAAAAGAGTTTACACCAGCAATGGTTAAGGCAGTTTTTGATGAGTTTGAAAAAGATTCACCTAAAAATCATTTTACAGTAGGCATTAAGGATGATATAACTAATTTAAGCCTTGACTATGATCCTTCATTTGTAACCGAGGGAGCAGATGTGTTTAGAGCGATGTTCTTCGGTTTGGGCGCCGATGGAACCGTTGGAGCCAATAAGAACTCAATCAAGATAATTGGCGAAGAAACAGAGAACTTTGCACAAGGTTATTTCGTATACGATTCTAAAAAATCAGGCTCAACTACTGTATCACATCTGAGATTCGGGAAAAGTGAAATACACTCCACTTACCTAATTCAGACAGCAAACTTTATCGGATGCCATCAGTTCACATTACTGGAAAATTTTGATGTGCTTGAAAAGATTGTTGAAGGGGGCACATTCTTGCTGAACAGTCCTTATCCTCAGGATCAGGTTTGGGATAAATTACCGCAGAAATTCCAGAAGGAGATTATTGACAAAAAACTCAATTTTTATGTGATCGATGCATATTCCGTTGCAAAGAAAACGGGAATGGGTGCAAGAATAAATACGATCATGCAGACATGTTTCTTTGCGATTTCAGGAGTATTGCCAAAGGATGAAGCAATAGAACAGATCAAGAATGCAATCAAGAAAACCTATGGAAGCAAGGGTGAACTTATTGTAAAGAAAAACTTTGAAGCTGTTGACGGAACACTTGAAAATCTGCACAAAATTGATGTGCCGTCTGAAGTAACAAGCAATATTAAACTTCCTCCTATAGTGTCAGAAAAGGCTCCGGAATATGTTAAAAATACTCTTGCAATGATGATGAAAGGAAAGGGAGATGATGTGCCAGTAAGTCAAATGCCGATAGATGGAACTTTCCCTTCGGCAACTACACAGTGGGAAAAAAGAAATATTGCTCTGGAAGTTCCGGAATGGGATCCGGAAGTATGCATTCAATGCGGAAAATGTGCAATGGTTTGTCCTCACGCTACTATTAGGATTAAAGCATATGATGATGAACTGACAAAGAATGCACCTGAAACATTTAAATGGACAAATGCTAGAGGTAAAGAATACGAAGGACTGGCCTATACTATTCAGGTTGCGGTTGAAGATTGTACAGGATGTGCTCTCTGTGTTGAA
>CAZWAN010000222.1:0-1814 GCA_964631875.1 uncultured Flavobacteriaceae bacterium | reverse complement strand
TACCATTGTGACTCTGTCAGCAATACCCAGTTTTATTTTATCAATCATTGCCATTTTTTTATATTCAAATCGTAAGAATCAAATCGTTTTAACGAGAATTAATATTTTGATCAACTTTTTTTTATTAGGGATTATGGTATACCAATTACTAGCTTTACCTGGAGAAGCTGCGGCGACGGAGAAGGGTATTGGGTCTTTCCTACCTTTATTGACTATTGTTCTGCTTTCCTTGGCAAACAAAGCCGTTATAAAGGATGAAAGACTTGTAAAATCTGTGGATAGGTTACGTTAATTCTTAACATCTTAGTTATAGTGTGTGGGCTACTTGAGTAACATCAAGTAGCTTTTTTTATTTGTAAAAAGTAACTAACGGTTTTCGGGTATTTTTAAAAATCCTATATTCCTCTATTGCGTAGATTATACATCAGACATATATTTGTCATGTAATTAATCATAAAACGATCATTAAAATATTATTCTCGAGAGAGAATTAAAAAAAGGGGGGAGAAAGGAGAGATGTAAACATTGAGATGTTGAAATCGTCTCTCCTTACTCAAAAAAAAGTTCAAAATTACAATGGGAAAAATTGCTATGAATTCCACTAACAACATTTTGAATCTAAATTTTATAGAAGCTTATTTCTTTCAAAGATTCATTTCATTTGTAAAATGAAAATAATACAGGGGAGAAAGGAGAGGAGTGAACCTAGTTTCGAAGATTAGCTAAATTACAAATAGCTTCTCTCCTTACTATAAAATTCTGAAGACTTCAAGCAATTTCCATAAAAACATATACTCAACTGAGTGAAAATACAGGGGAGAAAGGAGAGGAGCGAACCTAGTTTCGAAGATTAGCTAAATTACAAATAGCTTCTCTCCTTACTATTACAACCTTCTTAAAAAAAAAGAAATAACCTTCTTATCGGAAAGTTATTTCTCAAGGGGAAAAAGGAAAAAAGGGAGATAGAGAGAAGCGATATATAGTTTCGAAGTACAAATAACTTCTCTCTAAACTATAATGTAAATATTTAAACTATTAAAAAATAGAAAGTAAAATTAAGTAAAAAAAGCATACGCTCCAAATTAATTCGTCAGAATATTGAAGAAAATGCTTTAAACCTATGTAAAGATAAATTTAAATTTGAATGTTTGATTATTTTTTCTCTACCTTTAGACCGAATAAATTAGTGGTTTTTAGGTAGAGAACTCATGGTAAATGGTTAACCCGTAATATACTGATTTTCGCTATTGCGCTCATTGTTTGTAGCGAGTATATTTGGTTGATCAGTTATGCTGATGGATAATCAATTTTTACATTCAACTTTAAATTTATTTATTATGAGAAAATTTACATTAATGATTGTTGGTACGATGGCCCTTATCCTAGTATCATTCACGGTGAACTTCACCGGTAAAACAACAACTGTTCTAGATGATATTGACGGTACATTGTTAAAGTCTCCTGCAGTGATTGAAAATAACGATGGTCAGTTTTCAGTTACTTTTTCGGTAGATCAGAACGTTATTGTAACCAATGCCTTAATTGGAGAGTCTAACGAAATCTTTTTGTTAGAAAATGGAAGCTCCGATGTAGCAAAAACAGTTACTTTAGACCTTCAACCGGTAAACGGTAAGGTTGAAACGGGTTTTAACAATATCTACGAAAGATCTTATGATGTTGCTACTATTGAAGGTTTATCTGTTGCTCAGGAGCCAGATAAAAGACCTAGAGGTATCATTATTTGGGAATAAGCAATAATTTTACATTATTTACGTTATATAAAATCCGGGGAAAACACAGACTCGGATTTTTTT
>CAZWAN010000221.1:0-1814 GCA_964631875.1 uncultured Flavobacteriaceae bacterium | reverse complement strand
AATGAATTACTATTAGAGGATCTGCGTATAAAATTAAACCAGATCAAAGAAAATCATGTTGACATTATTAAGATTTCCAATGAGTCTATAGTTCTTTGCAAGAAGGCCTTATCAGACCTTCAGGAAATTTTGCTCAGGACAGAATTTAAGACAGCATCGGATGAAGTTTATTTTTTCAAGAATGAAATGGTTTATCCGCTGAGTCAATTGGTTTATTTCGGTAAGGTACGCATATTGGAGGTTGAATTTCCTAAAGTAAGTAAGACCAAGCAGAAAAAGTACCTACGGCGCAAATTCAAAAAGGTCAATAAATTTTACAAGCATAATATCGAGTTTGTTCAATACATACGAGATGGGAGAACCGATTTGGACCCAGTATACTTCACAAGGTTAGGGCACAATTCTCTCAATTATTCAGATGCCCAGTTGCTTTACCGAAGGTCAGAAATTTCTACTTCTCACGATATTATTTTGGCCAGAATAAAAGGCTACGGATTGTATAGTCAGTACTTAAAAAACAGGTTTGATAAATTAGATGATATCCCTGTGATACACGACTGTAATTTCCAAGAAATACCAAAATTACAATGGACTGCAAAGAAAGTAGATCTGATAGAGCTGATTTATGCCTTGAATTCGAGTGATGTTATCAACAATGGAGAAATTGGCATCAAACAATTGGCATTGGGTTTTGAGAAGCAGTTCAACATTGAGCTGGGTGATGTTTACCGGAGCTATACCTCTATAAAGCTAAGAAATTCACCCAGATTGCGTTTTATGAAAAAGTTGGAAAGAAATTTAACCCAATCACTAAGTGAATTTGGGGAGTAGAATCCCCCAAGTTGTAACCAAGAAATTCTAGCCTGAAACTGAACTCGTCAAATAAAATTTTGGGGAGTTTTTCATTCATTGAAGTTTAGAACGCTCAAAATTGTTGAAAAATAAAAAGCGCCCAAGATGGTAAAACTTGTCAATTAGAATGAAAAATCTATGAGAAGTTTGTGATGACAATTAAAATGAATAACCATTAAAATTTAAGAATTATGTCAGTATCAATCATTACTCAACAAGATTTGTATGAATTTAAAGTTGGTCTATTAGAAGACATTCGCACGCTATTAGAAACCCATTACGGAGCTGGAACAAAGAAATACTTAAAATCCAGGGAGGTGATGGAATTTTTAGGAATCTCAGCAGGGACCTTACAAACTTTAAAAAACAATGGAACCTTAGAATATACCAGGATAGGAGGTGTTATCTACTACAGTTATGAGGCCATTGTAAAACAGTTGGAAGCCAATCAGTCAGGCAATCCATAAAATCGAGAAGAATGAACTACATCATACATTTGACGCGCTTTTTGGAGAATATTAAGGGAGACAATTCCATAAGACCCACCCATGTAAGTCTCTATATAAGCCTCTTCCATTTTTGGAATAAGAATCATTTTAAAAATCCGATTTACATCAACCGAAGGAATCTTATGAGCCAATCCAGGATACGATCAAAATCCGTTTATCACAGAACGATTTGGGATTTACATCACTGGCATTTTATCGGCTATACACCCTCGAAGGATCCATTTTCCGGAAGTCGAGTAATCCTGTTTGAGTCCAGAGGTAAAAGCTCCAAAGCAGTACCGGAAAATGAGCAAGTAGATGTCCCGTTTCAAGTACAAAAGAGTCCCGGAAGCGGTTCAAAATCGGAACCCAACAGTTCCAAATATGAACCGGACCTACCCTTTAAAAGGGACACTACAGTCCCGGAAATAGGACAAAATAAAACAAATAAACATTTAAACAATAAAACTATAT
>CAZWAN010000220.1:0-1825 GCA_964631875.1 uncultured Flavobacteriaceae bacterium | reverse complement strand
CTGCAATCCACCGGGAATCATCTTCATGTTACGTGTGGCGAGGAAGGCAATGACAATGAGGAAGATATCGACAATAATCGTGGTCAGGACAGAGTTGGTGAACCATTTGGGTCCATTGGAGAAAATGGGCTCGCCGGAGAGTGCAACATGCGGCTGATCCACCGGGACCAAAAAACTCAACACAAACAAAATGAACAGGCCAACCCAAATTGCGGTACGCCGCGGGTTGTCCTGTGCTTTCTGCTTGATGCTGTTATAGAGGTTGGTAACTGATTCCATGCTGCTCTTTTACCTTTCTCAATTTGGATGGCCGATATCGACCATGTTTTGAGAACTGCGGGCCATTTCCTGTACAGCGCGGAACGCAACACAGAGACAACTAGTCCAATCAAGCCGAATCAGCTTTGCTCCAAGGGCGACGATGACTCATCATTCACGGATTGACCATTTTGCACGGATTCACCATTCGTTGGCTCTCCGTGCAGGGTTTCTCCATCTACCCTACGCGTCTCTTCGTCCGCGTGGGCGTCGCTCTCGTCCGGATCAGCTGGTGCTACGTCCTCAATTATTCGCGAGAATTCCTCTAGCGCAGTCCGGATTACCAGAAAGCTACCCAGAGGAATAAAGATCAAAAGTCCGACAAGAGTCAGCAGCGGCACCCAACCGGCCAAAACATCTACAGCGATGAGCAACGATAGAGGAATGACACCTGACACCAAAAGTACGGTCAATAGCCGCTTAATATTGACACGTTCTGCGGTGGCTTCTGGACGTTGCTCTAGTTGGGGTTGCGCTGGCACCGATGCTTGTACGTTATTTACCGCTTCTGCAGAGGGCAACAAAACCAACAATCGTCACACTCTGTCTGGCTTTTGTCGATGTGGTGCCGATTATAGCAGTCCGTTTTCCTATCGCGCAAATTTTCACATGCGTATGGGACAACCAGAAGGGGTATCCGTTTTCATCCTATGCAATCAAACAGCTCCAGGATGACTTTGTCTGCGTGAAGGCCCTTGCTTGCGTCACAAACATGGTGCCAATCCGGTGGGAACGACAGCCTTTGACGCTTGGCACATCCGGTCGGCATAGATTACACTAACCCGCATCCATCATTACGGTACGGAGTGAGGAACCATGCAATCTGAAATGAGCGCTCAAGCCAGGGCGACAAGCCTGGCAACGTCCGCCACGGCGACCAATACCGGTTGGTCGGAGTCGTGGCGCGGTGCAAATGTCATCTTCAACAAGCACATGTACAAGTTCCGCACGAACTCCATGGAGATCGGCGGCACACTCGGCTGGCCCTTGCTGTGGGTGTTGACGTTTGGCGTCGGCATGGAACGCGTCGTCAACGTGGAGATGCTGGGCACGAATACCTCCAGCTATCTCGCCTTCATCACCCCGGGCATCATCGCGCTCATGGCGTTGAGCGGTGCAGTCAACAGCGGGATGACGCTGCTTGAGGAGAAAATCAAGGGCATTCTCAAAGAATACTTCGTCGCCCCCATCCCACGCATGAGCATCTTGTTGGCCTCAACGGCCAGCGGTATGGTCAAAACGTTGATCCAATCGCTGATCATCTTGGTCATCGCCATGCTCTTCGGCGCACGCCTGAGCACGAGCTTGGTGGACGTGGTGCTGGCGTTCGTCGTGCTCTTGCTTTTTGTGGCCGCGTTTGTGGGCTTTAGCAACGGCGTGGCTGCGCGCAGCAAGTCCATGGGCGGCTATCACATGCTGCTCTTCGTGCTCAATCTCCCCCTGCTTTTCTTGAGCAATGCGCTCTACCCGCTGGATGCGATGCCGCGCTGGATGCAAGTCATTGCCT
>CAZWAN010000219.1:0-1827 GCA_964631875.1 uncultured Flavobacteriaceae bacterium | reverse complement strand
CAATGGCCTCAAGTATTCTGAGGCTTCGACGAAGGTCTACATTGAATTGGTACATGAAGAAACCTTGGTACGGTTGAGCGTCCAAGATAGCGGCATCGGTATACCGGAAGACGAACTCTATCTCGTGTTCGAACCGTTTCACCGAGCAACCAATGTGGGCGCCGTTTCGGGTACGGGTCTGGGGCTGGCCGTCGTCCGACGTGCCATGACGCTTCATGGCGGAGAGATACACATTGCCAGTGAACCAGGACAAGGCACGAAGACGACAGTTGTCTTTTCGACACCCCTGAGGGAGAGATAAATATGGCGCAAATATTGGTCATTGAAGATGAAGAACACATTCGCTCGGAGCTGACCGACTGGCTTCACTTCGAGGGATATGCGGTCTGTGAAGCGGCCGATGGGCAGCAGGGCATCAAAGCGGCAAAGGCGTACAAGCCCGACCTGATCCTCTGCGATATCGCGATGCCCATGATGAACGGGCATGAGGTATTGGTCGAGTTGCGCTCCGATCCGCTGCTGCGTCAAACGCCTTTCGTCTTCCTCACGGCTGCTGCGGGCCGCGAGGCAATGCGCAAGGGCATGAACATGGGCGCCGATGACTATTTGACGAAGCCCTTCACCCATGCCGAGGTGATGCGTGCGGTCGAAGCGCGGCTGCAGCAGAAATCGTTGCACGAAGCGGAAGTCGACGCGCAGCGTGAACTGTTTGACTCCGCGCTGTCCGAAGAGCGTGAGCGGTTCCTGCTCAAGTCGCGTCTGGTGGCAATGCTCTCCCACGACTTCCGCAATGCCCTCGCCCTGGTGCTGTCTGCTTCCGGCATGTTGCGCAATTACGGCGATCGCATGTCCCCGGAACGGATCGGCAACCAACTGGATCTCATCGACGGCTCGGTGCATCTGCTGTTGCAGATGCTGGACGACATGCTCGTGATCGCGGAGATGGATGAGGGGCACCTTTCCTTCAAGCCGGAACTCGTCGATGTGGCCGCGCTTGCGGAGAAACTTGTCCAGGAAGCGAGATTGATCCATGGGCAGACCCACGAGATACTCTTCCGGTGTGACGTTGCGGCGCCTCTGTGGCTTGATCCCAAGCTCTTGCGCCACATCCTCACGAATCTGGTCTCCAATGCCGTCAAGTATTCGCCGCCGGCAACCATCGTGACCATCGAATTGACGGAACAGCGGGACGGTGTGCACCTTTGCGTTGCGGACCAAGGGATCGGGATCCCGCAGGATGCCGTTGAACATCTTTTTGACCCCTTCTACCGGGCGGCAAATGCCAAGGGTGCCAAGGGGACCGGATTGGGATTGACGATTGTCAAGCAAGCAGTTGACTTGCACGAAGGCAAAATCGCAGTGACTGACAACGACGGTCGGGGCACCCGTTTTCTCATCACGTTCCCTCGTCAAACACAATTTGGAGGGTTGACTCATGAAGATTCTGGTCATTGAGGATGATCCGGTTGTACGCGAGGAGGTTGTCGACTGGCTGACCTTCGAGGACTACACCGTGTTCAGTGCTAGCGACGGGCGTCGAGGACGAGACATCGCGCTTGCTGAAGTGCCGGACCTGATCGTGTCCGATATCTCCATGCCCATGCTGAGTGGGCATGAAGTTCTGGTTGAGCTTCGCCAAACGCCGGCGACAGCGCAAATCCCGTTTATTTTTATGACGGCGCGCACTGCCCGCAACGATGTTCGGTTTGGGATGGAAATCGGCGCCGAGGACTACATTACCAAGCCCTTTTCTCACGAGGAGTTGCTTGGTGCCGTAAGAACGCAACTGTCGAAGCTCACCTCCATCCGCGCCCGCGCCGCTTTCCG
>CAZWAN010000218.1:0-1829 GCA_964631875.1 uncultured Flavobacteriaceae bacterium | reverse complement strand
GCAATGGCGGATTCAATTGCAGGTATTGCTGCCCAAAAGCATCTTTTCTAAAAAACAAAACAATTAAAAGGAAGAACCGTGAATAATATAAAAAAGAATAAAAACATCAAGTCATTCTATTCATTTTTGGCAATACTGGTGTTTTTTTTGGTGGCATATAATCTTGCTGACAATAAACAGGCCAGATTATCACCTGAAGAAGCAAAGTCCATTGCCAAAGAAGCCTATGTATATGGCTTTCCCATGGTAATGAACTACAAAACAATGTATAACTATACACTGAATGATAAATCACCTGATTACAAAGGACCAATCAATCAAAAAAGTTGTGTTGCCCGCTTATTTACCCCCGAAGATAAGGCTGTAGTAACGCCCAATTCCGATACACCATATTGCATGTTCTGGATGGATCTTCGGGATGAGCCACAAGTCATTTCAGTCCCTGAAATCGAACCCGAACGTTTTTATCATTTTCAACTCATCGATTTATACACCCACAATTTTGCCTACATCGGCACTTTAACCACCGGAAACAAAGCCGGGAATTACATCATTGCCAAACATGGATGGGAAGGTGAGAAACCTGAAGGTATAACGGATATAATCTACTGTGAGACGGACTTGTTCTTTGTTGTTGTTCGCACGCAATTAATGGGTGCTGATGACCTGGAAAATGTAAAAGCCATCCAGGATGCCTATAATGTGCAGGGCCTGAACAGCTTTTTGGGGAAAGAGCCCCTCCTCTCCGACAGAAACGAAACTATTTTGGTTTGGAATGATGGTGATGAAATGTCTGCTGAGGCTTTCAAATACTTGGACTATATGCTTAAACTAACCACTCCTGTTGAAGGTGAGATCGAATTGAGAAACAGCATGGCCAGGCTCGGTATCGGGACGAAAGAAGGCTTTGACCTCAATCGCTTCGATGAAGAAACACAAAAAGCCATCGAAGAAGGTGCTGCAGAGGGATTACAGGCGATAAAAGATTTTGTCGCTGCCATTACAAAAGACCCCCTCGCAAGTGCTAAAATATTTGGCACCCGTGACTTTTTATCGAAAAGTGCCAGCGAAAACTATCAGCTGGACAACCTTTATATACTCCGGGCTACAGCTGCTTATATTGGACTTTATGGCAACACAGGTTCAGAAGCCATATATCCGACCTATCTTATGGAACCAACAGGTGTTCCTTTCAATGCAGCTGCAAACAAATACACCCTGACTTTTAAAAAAGACGAGCTGCCACCGGTGAATGCTTTTTGGTCGCTCAGCATGTATGATGGCAAAACACAATTATTCATTGAAAATCCCTTGAACAGGTATTTACTCAACTCAAGTTCGCTGGATGAATTCGTATTTGAAAAAGATGGTTCTTTAACGCTCTATGTTCAAAAAGACTCGCCAGGAAAAGCCCTGGAAAACAATTGGCTTCCTGCACCAGATGGGCCATTTTACTGCGTAATGCGCCTATATGGACCAAAAGAAGCAGCGCTTGCTGGTGAGTGGGTTAATCCACCCTTGGTGAAAGCCAACGAATAGTTATTTCGAGTAATTTATCATCGTTATTATAAGTCATTATAAAAACTTAAACTTTATTTAAATGAAAAAATCATTGATCACATCATCCTTGTTATTAGTATTGCTTTTTGCCGTTATTTCTTGCAATAATGCTCAACAGAATAAAGGGGAGAATGATGTTTCCGGGCTATCCGATGAAGAAATAATTGACATCGCTGCCAAGGCATATGTTTACGGATATCCATTGATATTAATGGATTTAACCCGGAAGGTAAGCACCAATGTGGAGGCTCCGGGAATGAAACAAAGCT
>CAZWAN010000217.1:0-1846 GCA_964631875.1 uncultured Flavobacteriaceae bacterium | reverse complement strand
GTGGAGATGGAGGGACTCGAACCCTCGTCCAAACAAGCAACCAAATTACTTTCTACATGCTTAGTTTTTATTTGATTTTCTACCGGTGGCCGACTAAAAACATTCTACCACAAGCCTAGCTTCATAGGGTTTCAAAATACAAAAGAAGCCATTGTATTTCTAGGTTTACTTTCACGATGCCTCTATACAGATTGCCGTATACCAGGGCCTTCTAGAGACATTTAGCTCTTCCGCCTTGCGGAACGAGGCTTATCCTACTGTGAATTCAGATTAAGCAGCTAAAGCGTAGTTATCTTCGCCGTTTATAGTTGTGAAATCGCGTTTTACGAGATCTATTTCATGACTCGACATGCTTATAATCCGACTGATCTTGCAGTCAAAACCGGTCATCCCCATAATTGTAAAGAACTTGGCCAACAAAGGTATAAAAATCTCTTGCATTAATTTGAATATCTTGCCAAAACCAAATACTTTTGAGCAAATACTGTACCAATTCACTATACCCGTTCAATTATGAAGTTTGCCATCATCAAAGAAAGAAAAAATCCACCCGATAAAAGAGCCGTACTATCCCCTATGGCTGCAGCCAAATTGCAACAAACCTTTCCGGATGCCCTCGTACTCGTGGAAAGCGATAACAACAGGATTTTCTCAGATCAAGAATACCTTCAGGCAGGAGTGCAGGTAACACAAAATGTAGAAGATTGCGATGTATTGCTGGGTGTAAAAGAGGTACCGGTGGAAGCACTGATTCCAAATAAAAAATATTTCTTCTTTTCGCATACCATCAAAAAACAACCTTATAACAGAAAATTACTAAAAGCTGTACTCGAAAAGAATATTGAATTGTTCGACCACGAAGTGATCACCTATCCCAATGGCGTCAGAGTGGTGGCTTTTGGACGTTATGCCGGCATCGTAGGAGCCTATAACAGCCTCAGAACCTTAGGCTTAAAGTTCAATGATTTTGCCTTACCCCGCGCAAATACGCTAAAAGATCAGGCAGAATTGATTGCCGAACTCAATAAAATTACTTTCCCTAAAGTAAAGATCGTGCTTACAGGGAAAGGCCGCGTGGGTAATGCAGCCAAAGAAATACTGAAAGCGGCTCCCATCAGGGAAGTAAGTCCGGAAGATTTTTTGAGTAAAGACTATGAGGAAGCCGTTTTTACCCAGATCGATGTGCTCGATTACAATAAACGAAAAGACGGTAAAGTGTTATCCATGCAGGACTTTTTTGATCATCCTGAAGAATACCATAGTGATTTTATGAAATTCGCTAAAGTGAGCGACGTTTTTATCGCCGGACATTTTTACGGTGACGGTGCACCCTATTTGTTCACCAGAGAGGATGCCAAAAGACCTGATTTTAAGATCAAAGTGGTGGGCGATATCAGTTGTGATATAGACGGGCCTGTGGCTTCTACCTTGCGTGCCTGTACCATTGCGGATCCCAATTACGGCTATGACCCCGTCTCTGAAACGGAAGTCGATTTTATGGAGCCCAGCGCCATCGCCGTCATGGCTGTGGATACCCTTCCCTCAGAACTTCCCAGAGATGCTTCTGAAGGTTTTGGGGAGAGTTTTTTAAAAGAGGTGATCCCCGCCTTTTTTAACGGAGACAAAGATGGGATCCTCCAACGAGCCCAAATGACGAAAAACGGAAAGCTGACGGAAAAATTTACGTATTTGCAGGATTACGTCAATGGCGTATAAGCTCGTTCAACTGCAGTGTTTCCATAAAACTTTAACCCGTCATGACAGGGCTTTTTTAGCCTGTCATTTTTTGATCCTAGCTCAGGCTTTACCCTTTTTATACCCGGTGATAAACCTGAATGACCACTTC
>CAZWAN010000216.1:0-1849 GCA_964631875.1 uncultured Flavobacteriaceae bacterium | reverse complement strand
CCTTGTTTGTCTTTAAATTCTTCGGTAGAGTGGGCAGTAGATCCACTACTATTGTTCTCATCATAAGTAATTGTTTTATAAAGAGTATTTGCAGCATAATAGGAAGTACCACCTTTTAGCGTTGGGGTATAGGTATTATTGGCATATGCAGTTGTTACGTAGTAATACCTTACTTCTGTACTGCTTGTATTGGTTGTATACCCAAATTCTATTTCATGACCGCCTCCTAATTTCCAGTCTTGCCCTGGGGCAGCTTGTTTTAAAACTCTGTTTAAAGGTGAGCTTTCAAATTCTTTCTTCGAAAATGGGTTAGCGCTTGAAGCATTCCCCCATTCACTCGGATATTTATCATAATAATAATTGTTTATGTCTGAACTTGGATTTATCGCCGTAAAATCTCCTCCCGTAGAACCTAAATTAACCGGTAAATAATCTATAGCTTGGCGTCCATAAATATCCTTTTCAATATAGGTTATAATATCATCTCCATTATTTGAACCTCTAATCATATTTTGTTGCATTGGCTCTCCTAGCCCGTCAATATATGTCTTGGTTTCTATTTTCTCATCCTCAAAGGCGTTGGATTGAGATCCTTCTAAAAAAGGTTTCTGATAAGAAATTGAATGTACATAATTTTCATCGCCACTAGAAACAGGGGGGCAGCCATCGGTAATATCATAATCATTTGGGCAACCATCTCCACTATTCGAAACGTAACCAGCAGGTTGTGTGCATTGAGATTTGGCCGAATTTGGATCTCCGAATCCATCACCATCTGCATCAGCATACCACGTTGGAGCTGCAGGAATGGTGTAAGTTACGCTACTTGAGTTTGCACTCCATGAACCAGAACTGTTTCTTGCCCTCAAATAGTATATTGTGCCTGAAGTTCTGGTAACTGTACTGGCAGAGGATGAAGTACTTGTGCCTGTTGAGGTACTTTGCCAATAATAGGTAGTACCTGAAGGAGGCGTTGCCCTTGCCAAAACAACTTGACCGCAAGAACTACTTTGTACTGTGGGAGCTGGTGGGGTTGAAGGAATCGTTCCCGTGATGGTGATATTTAGTGTTGCTGAGATTGAATTATACAAAAAATCGACCCCTGAAACCGAGACCGAACCTGACCCAGGCGTATTCCAATTTACACTCCTCGAAGTCATGCTTGTGCCAGAAACTGTTCCATTTACTGCTGACCAATTTGTGTATTGAACACTAGATGACGGGTTGAGATTATAGGTATATGAAGAACCTGCATTTACACTCGTTGTGCCGGAAATATAATATTGACCAAATGCAGAAACAGTACCGAGAAAAACCATTATTGATAGACTGATTAAAGCCTTAATTGAAATTAAATATTTCATATTCTTAAAGTTTATTGTAATACCATTTATTAACAATTATATTGCCCCCCTGATCAGGAGTAAGCAAAATTGACTGCCTATCAAGAATTTGTAACTTTTGATAATAAATTGCTCCATTTGGCAACATTATTTCTAATGTATTGTTTGCGGAATCCAAAATCCATTTACCCAACACTTTTCTTCCATCGGACAGTAACTGAACAAAGTCTCCATTTGGTTCAAAAAATATTTTTCTTCCTTTATAATTACTATGAATTTCTTGTAATTGGACATTTGGAATGCTGTCTAAATATTTTTTGGATGAATATTCTAATTCTGTAAAAGATTTATCAAATTGAAATAACCATTCTCCGAATAGCATACTATTTTTATTATCCTGCTGACTAAACCCTATAGCACTAAATAAAAGGCATAGCATTAAACTGTAGTAGATTGATTTCATATGTTATAGAATTATTATAAATTAATTATTGACCTTAAAATGA
>CAZWAN010000215.1:0-1862 GCA_964631875.1 uncultured Flavobacteriaceae bacterium | reverse complement strand
AATAAGCACAACCTGTATATAGCTTTCTATGGGTTTATCTTTTAAACGTGGCAGCGTTCTGAAATAATCTCTAATCGTATGAAGCAAAGAGCGAATAATCCATATGAGAAGGATAATTGAATAGACAGACAAACCTTTTAAGAATAGATTCTCCCAATAAGGAAAATCTGAAAAAACAAAGGGAACAATTTCGTGAGCAATCAGAAGCGGAACCAAATGAGCTATATTTCTCGGCAGTTTGTTTTTAACCATGTAATCATCAAACTCCGTTTTAGTCTGTTCCGAAATTTTACTGAAGGCACCTAATAGAATTTTTCTAATGATAAAATCGACTAAGGCCAAAAAAATGTATGCCAGTACTATAAGCACCATTAAATTGAGCCATTTTGCCAAATCATTTGCCACTCCCTTTTCGACTAAATATTGATAGATAAAGTGATTTAAATTTTCCATTGTTGAATTACATATGCCGTTACAAAATTAGGCTTTTATTCAGTTTATTGGTCGAATAAATAATATATCTCCAATAGCTTAAATCAAATGTTTATTGACCAATTAAAACTGTCATTGTGAAGTGATTATCATTGCATTTCAATATAATTTCTTAAATTGTAAGAAAAAATGCCCATTTATATGGATAGGCATGATGTTTCAGAAGATGTGACTGCTGAACATGTAGCCCAATTACATCAGGAAGATTTAAAGATCGAAGAACAATTTGATTGCAAAGGAATGACCTATTGGTTCGATGCTGAACGAAAAACTGCTTTTTGTTTGATCAAGGCACCGAATAAAGAAGCTGTTTGTAAAATGCATGACTTTGCCCATGGGGTATTACCTCATAAAATTATAGAAGTTGACGAAAACATCGTAGAGTCTTTTTTGGGAAGAATTGAAGATCCGGAAAAAATTGATCATACTGTACTCCAGATTATTGATGATCCTGCTTTTCGCTGTATAATGTACCTTGAGTTATCGCACAATAGTATCGAAAGACAAAACCATTATCAATTCAATCTATTTTCTGATAAGATTCATCAAAGTATTTTAAAAACCTCAAAAAAATACAAGGGCAGGATTGTTCAATCAGATAATGAATCCTATTTATTATCGTTTAAATCTATTTCAAATGCGGTTTCCTGTGCCCTGAATTTACAGCATAAAATCAAGTTTGTTATTCCAAAATTTGAAAAATCTTTTAAAAATTTAAAAATTGGATTGAGTGCCGGCTTACCCGTTGAAGAAAAAAGTGGAATTTTTGAAGATACCGTGTCCTTATCCAAAACTCTTTGTCAACTGATCGATAGTCCGATTACAATTACGAATGAAGTTCGAGTATATTATGAAAAACGACATTCGAATGAGTTTTTAAAAAATGATTTAATACGAAGTTTGAATGTATTAGACGAAGCCTTTATTAAAAAATTTACAAATTATTTAGATGTCATCTGGAATGATCCTAAATTCCATATTCAAAATTTTGCCAAAAATCTCGGTTACAGCCAATCTCAATTCTATCGCAAAGTAAAATCCCTTACAGGAAAATCACCTGTACAATTCTTGTCGGATTATAAGTTAGATAAGTCTATCGAATTAATTCATAGCGGAAAAGGAAATATTTCAGAGATTGCTTTTGATTGTGGTTTTAATAGTGCTTCTTATTTTTCAAAATGCTTCTTTAAAAAATACCATATTCTACCCTCTAATTATCAGGCAAATTGTTAAAAGGTTGGGATATGTGTTCAGATCCGCATTATGGTGAGCAATTATTACAAGAGAATGACTAGAATTTGCGTATAAGCCTTTATTGTTTCATTTAATTTTAGATAAATAAAAATCTAATTGAAATGCAAATAACTTTA
>CAZWAN010000214.1:0-1874 GCA_964631875.1 uncultured Flavobacteriaceae bacterium | reverse complement strand
TTTGCCCCCGCGCCAGGATGGCTCCTTCGCTAAAAAGGTTCACCGAACCTTTTCTTAACGCTCGGCCCTCAAGGTGGTCTTTGAATTGGTTAATATAGCTAAAGTCTTCTTTCATAAACAGTTTTGCTCAAATCTACTCAAATTGTTATTATATTTGCGACGAGGTAAGGAGTCCCCTCTTGGGCTTCAAGAGGTAGAACACTTCATAGAGGTGGGCTTGAAAAGCTCTTTATTGAAGATAATATTACTCTTGAAAATCATAATATGGAAAACTATAGAGTATTTTTAGGGTTTATTATATTAATTCATGGCTTTTACTCATTATACTCTTCATATAAAGGAAAAAAAAGTAATTTTTTTGCTCTTCCAAGCTCTAGCTTTATTCCTAAAAAGATTTTTGGAAAACACTATAATCGGATAGAAAACTTTGTTTGGGGTTCTATGGAGTTATTTATTGGCTTCCACATGATTAAATTTCTTTTTCTTTATTAATTTTCCAGCTTCGTCATATAGCAACCAATTGCCTACAGGTTTATTACGCTGAAAATCGCCTATTTGCTTTATATTTCCATTTTTATAATAATAAATACTTTGACCTGTCTGGATATCATCATCCCAATTAATTCTACTTTCAATCTTGTTGCCTGCAAAAAAAGACTTAAAGACACCATTTTTTTTACCCTTTAAAAAATACCCAACTTGTAATGTATCTTTATTTTCATAAAAGGTTATAAACTTGCCTTGCTGCTTTCCTTCTTCCCAATTTCCAATTTGTTGTAAATTGCCATTTTCATAGTAAATGATACTTTGACCGTGCTTCAAACCCTTAATCCAATAAAAATATTCTTTAATTTGTTCATTAGGGTAAAATGTTTTTGATTGACCATCCAAATAACCATCTTTCCAGTTTGATTCTTCGTAAAGCTTACCATCTTCATTATAGAAAAAGGCAAGTCCGTCTTGAAGGTCATTTTTAAAATTAATTTTTGAGTTTAAAATTCCATTCTCATAATAATAAAGCCATTCTCCTTCTTGTTTATCATTAATCCAATTGCCCATTTGTTTAATATTCCCATTTAGGTAAAACAACTTGGATATACCATTTCTTTTACCATTCTTAATATATCCAATAGATTTAATGTATCCATTTTCATGATAATTCTTGATCTCCTTTTTACAAGAAACTAATATTACTAAAAAAACAAGCACTACATAATATATTTTCCTCATAACTATTCATTATTAGTGCTCCATTCAAATTGATACCCAACTCCAATCGATAGTTTTGTCTCTTTTAGTAAATTATGAGCAGATGCTTCAATAACGTTAATATTCCTAGAATCAGAATAATTTAACCCTTCATCACGAGTAACCACTTTACCTTTATTAATTAACATTGAAGATCCATCTCCCATTGTTTGAGAAATAGCTGTCTCTTTAGTAGTTTTAGATTTCGTTCCTCCAAATCCCAAAATACTTGCAGTACCTTCATTTACCGTTTTAGTTTTGGTTTCTTTTCCAGGAACAATAGCTTTCTGGTTATCTGAAGAATACTCTATGTTAATATCTTTTGTTTCGACTGTCTTAGTTTCAGATACACCTACATTAAAAACACCTGCGGAAAGTGAATAACCACTTTTTGTAGTATTCTCATTGCCTGTTTTATAACCCTCTTTAGAGAAACTAAAGACCTCCTTTGATTCATAATTAATAGTCCCACCAAATTTCCCAAGTTTTATACCTGCACTTTTGTCATAAACTGTTAATTTGGAATTCTTAATAGTCTCAACAGTCTTTGAAATAAAGTTCCTTACTCCGAAAAAAATACCAAAAATTGGTCCTGGTGGTCCGGGCGCCATCCCATCCGGGTCAAT
>CAZWAN010000213.1:0-1877 GCA_964631875.1 uncultured Flavobacteriaceae bacterium | reverse complement strand
ATTGTGGCAGCCTATCCCGCGCCACGGTGCAGCGTAGCGCAGGATAGGGTGGGGGAGTTAGTCGGCAGCGTCTGCTACCATCGGCAGGCGCTCGTGAGCGGTAGCTATGACGCGGCCGGCGTGCACACCAGTGCGCGTGCAATATATGCCCGGACCACGTAGCCGCACTTCCACGATCCGTCCGACGGCATTGCAGACGTAGCCCTCATGGCCTCGCCGCACCCAGCCGCCGCGGGTGCAGCGCTCCCATTCCACGCTTCCCTTGATCTTGCCTTTCTTCGGACCGCGAACATAGCGCGGCAGGGAGTCCAGCAACTCGGCGGGGAAATAGGACCGCGCGAAATCGAGGCCGAAATCGGACGCAAGCGGCGCATCGCGGTAGGTGAACTCAGCGTAGTTCGTCATGAGCCAGACTCCCATGCGTTATTAACTAGACGCAGCCTAGGACGTGCCCGATTCGCGCGCAATGCCTGCAAAGCAGGGCTGCTATGCGCCAAACGCTTAACTCCACGCCATATTCAACGCCAGGCATGCGTTGATTGCGTTTCTTGCATAGGTATTTCACGTTGGCGGGCTGTTATAGGCTAAACGGCCCTAGGAAGCCCGTACAGGCGGCCCTAGGGTGGCCGGGTATAACCATGCCGGGCACATGGTTGGACGCCGTGTAGCGTGATTTGATGTTTTTCTGTTGTTTTTCAATGGCTTAGCGGGGGTGTCGTTGCTGATTTGAAAATGTGGCTTTCTTGTTTTTTGGACGTGCGAGAATGTCACGGTTTTTTGTGGCATGGTGTTTGCATGGTGGCATTTTGTTGGGGTATGGGAATGGTGCGCTTGTGGAACATAACGGGAACGGAACGAATTGCGTTGCGCTTGTGGAATGTTTTGGTGGTGGGATGTTTTGGTTGTGGAACATAACGGGAACGGAACGAATTGCGTTGCGCTTGTGGAATGTTGCGCTTGTGGAACATAACGGGAACGGAACGATTAGGTAAATCACGATTGCAAACTGTGGAACGGTGTAAACTACGTAGGGAAATCGTGGAATTAGGGCAAAAAGAGACCCCGCGCGGTGGCGGGGCTTTTTGTTGTTAGGTTAGCGCGTTTAGGAAAGATTGCGTGAAAGTAGAACGTTCGGGCTCATGGTCACCAAACCCGCAAGCCTCCCACCATTGGAAAGCGCCATGCTCCTCCGGCTTGCCGTAACCGTGAGGAGTGTAACCGGCGCGGCGCAGCTTGCCTTCTCCCACGTCGAAGCGCGCCGCCACCGCTCGTCCGAGACGCTCGAGCCACAGGTGCTGGGAGTCCACGAGGTGGGGGTTGTGTGGGGCGGCCGGGGGCGCGAAGTAGTAGGTGGCGTCGCCCCCCATCTCGTGGAGGTCGACCACCACCTGGGGCCACCACTCCAGAAAGAGGGCCAGGCGTCCCCGGGTCTCGGGCTGGGTCTGGGCAAACCAGTCGCGGTTCATGTCGAACAGGTAGTGGTTGCCCCGCCCTCCGGGCCACGGCTCCACGTGCTCGGCGGCGGCGGGCTCGGGGTCGGGGAGCTGGCCCTGGCCCAGGGCGTTCGTGGCGATGAATCGGGCCCGCCCGTCGGGGTTCTGGAGGGGGTCGATGAGCACCACGGCCTCCTCCCGGATGAGGTCCACGTCCTCGTCGTCCTGCGTCGCCAGGAGATGGTGGGCGAGGGCCAGCCCCGCCTCGGGAGAGGAGATCTCGTTGCCGTGCACGCCGTGAACCAGCCACACGACCGCCGGGAGCTCGGCCACGAGGCGATCGGCCTCCTCGGTGGGCAGCCCGCGAGGGTCGGCCAGCCGCGCCAGGCCGCCCTTGAGCTCCTCGAGGCGCGAGAGGCGCGCCGGGCTCCCGAGGAGCAGGAC
>CAZWAN010000212.1:0-1905 GCA_964631875.1 uncultured Flavobacteriaceae bacterium | reverse complement strand
TCCTGAATAAAGGCTACATAATTTTAACAACAATAAGAATGGAAAAGAAATCAAACAATCGAAGAGACTTCATCAAAACCACTGCACTTTTAAGTGGGGCTTTGATTACAACAACTATTGGTCGCAGTCAATCCATAGAAACTAATCATAGTGCAAAAAAAACAAATAATGTGTCGAAAACAAAGACTCGAATACTAGGAACTGGAAATCAAAAACTTGAAGTCTCCACTTTAGGTTTGGGATGTATGGGGATGAGTTACCACAGAAGTTTCATCCCAGACAGAAAAAAAATGATTGATTTGTTGCGGAAAGCCCCAGATTTGGGGATGAATTTTTATGATACAGCAGAAGCTTATGGACCTTTTTCAAATGAAGAACTTGTTGGCGAAGCCGTTGCTCCATTCCGAAAAGAAATTATATTGGCTACTAAATTTGGATTTAAAAACGGAAAACCTGCCGACGGATTGGATAGTCGCCCCGAAAGAATTCGACAGGTAGTAGAGACATCGTTAAAAGCTCTAAAAACGGACTATATAGATTTGTTGTATCAACACCGAGTTGACCCTAATGTACCAATGGAGGATGTTGCAGGAACGGTAAAGGATTTAATCGAAGAAGGCAAAGTGTTGTATTTCGGACTAAGTGAAGCAAATACAGAAAATATCAAGAAAGCACATGCAGTTCAACCAATTACTACAATTCAAAGTGAATATTCATTAATGACAAGAGACCGTGAAAAAGATGTAATTCCACTTTGTGAAGAATTAGGAATTGGATATGTTGCATATAGCCCGATTAGCAGGGGATTAATAACTGGATATATTAACGAGAGAACAAAATTCAATCCTGAAAATGATAACCGCCACCAATTACCTCGTTATCAAAAAGATAACCTAATAGCGAATTGGAGCTTAATAGATATTTTAAAAGAATTCGGCGACCAAAGAGGATTGACTGTTGCACAGGTTGCATTGGCTTGGCTTCTCGCACAAAAGCCGTTTATAGTCCCAATTCCCGGCACGACGAAACTTGCGCATTTGCAAGAAAATATGTGGTCATCAGAATATACTTTCGTAGCTAGTGAATTAGAATCATTGACGGACGAATTAAACAAAGTTGAAATCGTTGGAGCGAGGTATGTTGGAAGGTCGGCAGAACAAGCGAATAAATAAAAAAAGAACACTGCCGCTAACAATGGCGATAATTCATGAAGGTTTTGTGACAAGCCAAAATTTAAGTATAAATCAAACGGCTTAATTTCGGTGGAATAATCTTGCGGAGGATTGAAAAACGAAATCATAGCTAAGATCATTGACTGTTATTGAAAAAAAACAATTAAGACATATAATTTAAATCATGTTTACAATAGAGCAAATCGAATTTACACACTTAAAAGTAAAGTCAGGAGCCGATTTTCCAATATATATTCAGGAAATTAAAGAAATTGGAGTCACAGCATTTGAAACGTGGGTTAAAGATAGTCACACCAAATATTTCGGAAAAGATAACTTTATGACAAAATCCAAACCGAAATATGAAGAACTGTCTATAGCAAATAGTAGCAATAAAAATGCGTTTGTTAAATATTTAAAAATCCACCAAAAGGGAGAAACAGACTATTTCACTTTTTGTAAACATTGTGCAGAAACAGGAATTGAAAAATGGATAGTTGACCTTGATAAAATGACATGTATATATTACGACAAATCTGAAAATGAAATACTAGTGGAAAATATACCGACTGTATAAAAACAACGAACAGCCGGCAACTTGTATAGCTCATTGCGGGTGAATTGCCTACAGTTAGTTAGCACTTTGTGCTTGTGTCTCGCGGATTTTCTATTTGGTTTGTTTTTGCTAAATTAGTTGCTGAAGCACGCGACGAAATCATCTTCAAAACCGTTG
>CAZWAN010000211.1:0-1914 GCA_964631875.1 uncultured Flavobacteriaceae bacterium | reverse complement strand
GCCTCTCACGATCAATGGCAAGAATGATCCACCCGTCCTTGTCGTTGATATGCAGGAAAGCCTCCCTATCACTTTGGAGCTTCCGAATATGACTTACTACTCTGTCATCCTAAAGGATGTGGTTCCTTCCACCAACGACCACGACCAAGGAGTAAGCTGCGATGGTGGTCCTACTTTCGAGAACTACCATCCTCCTACTGCTCATTCGCTCTCCTCCCATCCTACCTTCTTGTTGCACAACAGTATTTCTGTCCCATCCTCTTCTACAGTCAGCATTCCAGCATCCTATGACGAAGTTTTGCCAGCCATCCCGAAGAAGCTGTCGCCATGCCCATCCCTTGTCGCCCTGCCAACAAAGAGTAACGTGACCAATATAATGCCGGATGATTTGGTCTTTGTTGTTGACATCATGCAGGAAAGCCTCCCTATCACTTTGGAGCTTCCCAACATGACCTACTGTCGTTCTCGTCGAGTTCTTGTGACTACTCCTCCACAAGAAACAACCACGGTTTTGCATTCGATTATGCTCCTGGCTACCAATATCCAGCACCATAATAGATTGTCCAGCATCCTTCACCATAAGTGGAACTTTCGACACCACTTTCAGGAATGGCGGTGCATTATATTTTGCAAACCCACTCTCACGCTCACGAAGAATCATGCATACATCATCGCCGCCCTCCCCAAGATGAGTGGCAAAGATGCATTTGCAGTCTTGATTGTTGCCACCCTCTCCATTATGATTGTCTTCTTAGTGCGCGACACAATTAAAACGTCACGCATTCTTGCCAAGAAATGTCCTCAGCGACGTGCAGAGCGACTTTCAACCCCCACGTCCCCCTTCATATGCCATCAGAACGGAACTTTGACAATCAAGGTGGCACCGGCTGCAGGAATACCTGAGCAAGGGTTTGAAGTCTTTCTTATTCGCCAAGGAACTGATAGCAGCGACCGATGGGGGAAAGATTGCTACGCACCTCATCGTATGTTGTGTCGTGCATCAAAAAGAAAGAAGAAAGGCAACAGAAACGAAATCAGAGTAACATTAATTCGAAGAAGTTTCGTGTCTGTCTTCCATAGGGAACGATATCGGCAGATGATACCACCTCCAATGCCGACAATTGTAGAAGAAGAAGAAGAAGAAGCCGAAGAAGAAGAGCAACAAGGCTTCTTGTGGGAGAATCCTGGAGATATAGATTGTTCTAGTATCTATACACGTGAGGAAGCTGAAGATGATGACGAGTGTCTTTTTCATCTCCTACAAGACCAAGAACCAGGAGGACACCCAGAGCTCGAGGAGCCTGCACCAGTCCTTGCTGAGGAGGAACTTGCCAAGCAAGCACCAGAGCATGCCTCTATCAATCTAGGCAGCGGTGTTCGAGTCGATAGCAAGGGTAGACTGGTGAGGTTCTCTTATCGTTTGCAGGCAAAGGAACAAGGGTTGGCTCATGGATAGATAGGCATCTATTTCCAGCAGCATTTCCAAAGTAAGTCATTTTTCTACTCATCAACTTTTGATACGTCATTTGTGATTGTTTTTGTTCTTTTTTATTAACATATTACTGTTCTATCTAATACACAATTTCAATTCATGAATAGGATTTCATTCTGTCATACTGTGACCATGTCATATCACCTCTTTTGATCTCTCTGCCTACCTCATTCAACGTATTATGAAAAAACAAAAACAAAAAATTGTATTGAACTTGTTCGTCCGAAGTTATGTTTGAGTTTGTTGTTGTGATTGCCACGTTCTTCTTAGAACGTGTGTCCCAATTCTTTCCTTATGCATTATTCGTCTGCGTCCCTTCACATCGCTTGAAAATACAAGAATTATGTGTTTGATTTATGTGTGTGTGTGTGTGTGTGCCGAAGTATGTGTTGCTATTAGATGCTTGATTTCTTTTGAAATTT
>CAZWAN010000210.1:0-1916 GCA_964631875.1 uncultured Flavobacteriaceae bacterium | reverse complement strand
GCTGCGCATGCGGGGCAGGCCCAAGATACTCCTGGCCACGACCTACGAAGAGGCCCTGCTGCTGTACGAGAAATACAAGCGTAACATGCTGGGCATCATCACTGACATGAGCTATACCCGGAATGGGGAGATGGATAAGAGGGCAGGGGTGAAGCTGTGCGAAAAGGTGAAGCGGGACGATGAGTTCATGCCCATCCTGCTGCAGTCCTCCGCCGCCGATGCGGAGAAGCAGGCCAAGGAGCTCAAGGTGGGGTTCATCAATAAGAACTCCAAGACCATCTCCGTGGAGTTGAAACAATTCATTCGCGAATACTTTGCCTTTGGCGACTTTGTCTTCGTCGACCCGGAGACGGGCGTGGAGATAGACCGGGCACATGACCTCAAGACCTTGCAGGAGAAGCTGTTTCAGATCCCCGACGAAGCGCTGCGTTACCAGCTCAGCCGCAACTGGCTCTCCAAGTGGCTGCGGGCCCGCGCCCTGTTCCCCCTGGCAGAGATGCTGGTGGACATCACCCTGGACGACTTCAGCGACCTGGACGAGGTGCGCCGTTACCTCTTTGACGCCATCTCCAGCTTCCGCATCAGCAAGTCGCGGGGCGTCATCGCCCAGTTCAGCCGCGACCGCTTCGATGAATACAGCACCTTCACCCGCATCGGCGACGGGTCCCTGGGCGGCAAGGCGCGGGGACTGGCCTTCCTCGACATGCTCATCAAACGCAACCGCATCCTGGAGAAGTGGAAGAACGTCTACATCACCATCCCCAGGACCGTGGTGTTGACCACCGACATCTTCGACGAGTTCATGGAGGAGAACAACCTCTACCAGGTGGCCCTGTCCGACCGGGACGACAACGATATCCTGGAGCACTTCGTGCAGGCCAGGCTGCCTTTCCGTATCCACGAAGACCTTTACACCCTCATCAACTTCGTCAGGAACCCCATTGCCGTGAGGTCGTCAAGCCTCCTGGAAGATTCCCATTACCAGCCTTTTGCGGGTATCTATTCCACCTATATGGTGCCTTTTGTGAAGGACAATGAGCGGATGATGATGGAGATGCTGGGCAATGCCATCAAGAGCGTATATGCCTCGACCTATTTCAAGGCCAGCAAGGCTTACATGAGCGCCACCTCCAACGTCATCGACGAGGAGAAGATGGGCATCGTGCTGCAGACGGTGGCCGGCACCCGCTACGGCGACCGGTTCTACCCCTCTATCTCCGGCGTGGCCCGGTCGATCAACTTCTATCCCCTGGACCCGGAGAAGTCGGAGGATGGCATCGCCAGCATCGCCCTGGGCCTGGGGAAATATATCGTCGATGGGGGGCAGGGGCTGCGCTTCTCGCCCCTGCATCCCAAGCGGGTGCTGCAGACCTATTCGCCGGAGGCCGCGCTGAGGGAGACGCAGAAATATTTCTACGCCCTGGACATGAACCCTGATGTCTTCACCCCCAATATCGACGACGGGTTCAACATCCTGCGGCTGCCGGTCAGGGAGGCTGAAAAAGACGGCTCCCTGAAGTGGATCGCCTCGACCTACGACCTTCAGAACCACATCCTGCGGGACGGCACACAGCATGAAGGAAAGAAGCTCATCACCTTTGCCAACATACTGAAGCACGATGTTTTCCCCCTGGCGGATATCCTGCATACCATCCTTGAAATAGGACAGAAGGAGATGGGTAAGCCGGTAGAGATCGAATTTGCCGTCGACCTGAACCGGCCGCCCAACGACCCGAAGATATTCTATCTCTTGCAGATACGGCCCATTGTCAGCAACAAGGAGACCATTACGACCAACCTGGAGGAGGTGAAGGAGAAAGACACGCTGATCTTCAGCCACTCGGCCCTGGGAAACGGGGTGATCCCTGACCTGAAGGATGTGGTGTACGTCAAGCCGGACACTTTCAATCCGGCCA
>CAZWAN010000209.1:1060-1923 GCA_964631875.1 uncultured Flavobacteriaceae bacterium | reverse complement strand
GAGATGCGTTCGCTTTGTATTCCGAGCAGATCGGTGACCCGGACCTTGTCGGCGTGAAACTCATGCTCGTCGTGGGTGTAGCCGATCGACCGGATGGCGCGTCGGGCAACCATCTCGTGATCGACGAGGGCGTTGGAGTTGATTTCCCCGGCCAGGACAACATCGCGTCCTTTGCAGAGCACTTCGCACGCCACGCGGCTGTTGGGATCCTGTTCAAGGCAGGCGTCCAAGACCGAGTCGGCGATCAAATCACAGACTTTGTCGGGGTGTCCCTCGGAGACCGATTCGGAGGTGAAGAGGTAACTCATGCCGCCTCCTTTCCGCAGAGGCCGAAGTCGCCGAGGATGGCATCGCGCTTGGCGCGAGCCACCTTCACGTCCGACGTGCGCAACGAGCGGCGCACGCGGGCCTTGGTGTAGTCGGGCAGGTGGACGGTGTAGTGCAGCCACCAGCAGCCGTTGTTGAGCCACAGGTGGTGGTTGCGGTTGTCGCGTTGCGTGCGAAACGAAACGACGCAGCGCCCTTCAGCCGCTGCCAAGGCAGCGGGGTTTCTTCTTTTGTTCATTGTGCGTTTCCTCAAACGCACCAGGTGGAGACTTGCTTTCCGGTCGATCCGATCGACCGGCGCATCGGTGCGGGGGAGGCTCGCTCGTCCCGCACCAGCCACCGTGGGTTCTCCTCCCCGGTTGGCAGCCCCGTCTTTTGGACGGGACGTTCCTGATGCAAATCCTAATTTAGCGCAGTTCCGGCTGGTTCAAAGAGCTTTGTGTGTCATAGCGCTCGGGGCGCCGGACACGGATGTTTCTGGTCGGGGAGATCCGGAGCTGCGTGTGCCCCCCATACTTGGAGGGGAAACGTTGAAA
>CAZWAN010000209.1:0-1050 GCA_964631875.1 uncultured Flavobacteriaceae bacterium | reverse complement strand
GGGGGAGCCGGAACTGCGTCTTCCCCCATACTTGGGAGTGAAACGTTGAAAATGCGTAAATCTAGGGCATACTTCCGTGGTGAGAGCTTCCGTGTTCAACCGGCATGTGACACAGAAACTGTGCTGGATCGACGGCTCTCCCACCCACGCCAGCAGCGCCCGCCAGAGGCAATGCTCTCTTTGCCGGCGCAAGTGGAGCTATGAGGGTCTGTCCAAGCGGTGGCTCCTTGCCCAGGAGTATTGCGCTGGCCGTAACCGCCGTTCAGCGGCTCAGGCAGCGGGCGTCGATGTGCACACGGCCGGACGTAGTTACGCCGAATTCGATCGGGCCTTGGGCGATCATCTTCGAAAGAATCTCAAACTGGGGCGTGGATGGAAGTTTGCGGCCATGCGGTCGTCGCGAACGATCACGACCGTAAGGGTCACGAGCGAAAAGCAAAGGCTGCGCTGGGCCGCGGAGTTTTGCATGGAAGGACGTCCGTTTGACCGGCGCCTCCAGTTGCTCTACGACCTTGTCTTTTCTGCCCGCGTTGAACGCCTGCTGCGCCTGAAGCCTGTCCGCCGTCAGTAAGTCTGGGCTGATTCCTTCAGGAGGTAATCCCGGCGAGGAGCGACAGCGCGGCTTTCGCAGATATCGGGCCCGACATCGGGCATGGCCTGACCCCGGACGCGGGGGATGTTGCCCGCGATCTTCGGAGTCGCCTGCATGAGGAAGTCCCGCAGGGCTCGGGCTATCGCCACGTCGTTGGTTCCCAAGGAGACGCGCACCCTTTTCTTTGTGTAGTCGTCGTTGTGAACCGTGTATTGGCACCACCTGGTGCCGTTATTGTTCCAAATGTTGTGGTTGGGATTGGGATCTTTATTGTTCACGCCCCCACCTGAACACAGGGGGTAAGACATCCGCTGTCTGAGGGGTAAAAAATCCTCTCCCGGTTGGCGGGATCGGCCTTACCGCTTGAGATGCGGGTCGCGCTGGGGTTTAGTGTCCATTCTTCACGCGCCCGTAGCTCAACCGGATAGAGTGTCGGCCTCCGAAGCCGAAGGTTGTGG
>CAZWAN010000208.1:0-1960 GCA_964631875.1 uncultured Flavobacteriaceae bacterium | reverse complement strand
CCGGCCACGCACCGCTTCGAGCGCCGGCACGAAACCCTCGACCAGGCGCAGGTCTACACCCCGCAGCAAGTGGATGCCGTGGTGGAACAAGTACGCCGGCAATTTCGGCACGACCCTCGGGTCATTCTCGATGTATCGGGCACGGACGCTACTCCCTTTGAAGAATTCTTGCACTTGCGGCGTGGTCCAAGTTACATGATTGCCACGGCCGCAGCTCTGATACTGCGGCATTTGGGATATGAGACACGTCTGGTAACCGGCTTCTATACGAGGCCGGAACGCTTCATTCGGGGAGACAACGAGATCGCGGTCACTTCGCGCGACGCTCACGCATGGATTGAGATCAATGTGGGACACGGGTCTTGGATTCCCCTGGAACCGACATCCGGCTTTCGGCCGCCGCGATACACTGCCAGTCTGTGGTTTCACTTGCGGCAGGCGCGTCACATGATTCTGGGGACAGCTGCCTTTCTTGTCGCCTTGTCGGCAACGGTCTTTTTCTTGCGCAGGCAACTGTTCGAGTGGGCTTGCTTGGCGGCCTGGCCTTTGGCCAGCCTATTGCGAGATCGCGGCCGAATTGCTTGGGCCCTTTTTGTCTTGGACCGACGGCTGCGGCTGGCCGGTTATCCCAGACCAGTGGGCGGCACCCCCAGACAGCACCTGCGGCGAGCCTGCTCCAACTTACCGGAAGAGCTGAGGTGTGATCTACAGCTGTTTTTCGTGGAGTCTGACCGTCTATGTTTCGGAGACGGCGAGCGACTGTCCTCTGCCGGCCGTCAAGCCACACGGCTGGTGTGGCAACAGCTGACTATCCCAACTTTGCTCCGCGCATTTGCTATAGAAAGTCAACCAAGATGACCGTGACCATGCACCGAGAGCTTCCACCACCATCTTGCAGCTTCGACACGAGTCAAGCCTTGCACTCGTTGAGAAACCGGTTGAACCAAGTGCTGCTGGGGAAGCAGGATCGCATTGAGCTGGTGATCGCTTGCCTCTTAGCCGGCGGCCATTTATTGTTGGACGATCTGCCGGGCCTGGGAAAAACCACGCTAGCCAAGGCGATTGCCGATTGCTTCGGTGTGAGCTTTGCGCGGATTCAATGTACGCCTGATCTCTTGCCCTCCGACATAACCGGTTTCAATCTGTTCAATCAAAAAACTCGCGAGTTCGAATTCCACAGTGGCCCGGTTTTCTCTGACATTCTGTTGGCCGATGAGATCAACCGGGCCACTCCCCGAACACAGAGTGCGTTATTTGAAGCCATGGCGGAACGCCAGGTGACCATTGACGGTCAATCGCGACGGTTGGCTCCGACCTTTTTTGTAATCGCCACTCAAAACCCAGTGGATAGCCACGGGGCCTACCCGCTGCCTGAAGCTCAATTGGACCGCTTCGCGATGAAGTTGGCTATCGGCTATCCCGATCGTGCCGCACAGTTGGCCATCCTCAATCAACCGCGTCATGAGAATCATGTGGTCGTGGAAGAGGCAGTTCTGCCTCAGCAAGTTCTGCAGCAATTGCAGCGTTCCGTGAGCGAGTGCCATGTGGCGACGGAGCTTCAGGAGTACCTGGTCGCTTTGTGCGAGGCCACACGGGAACATGAAGACGTGGCGTTGGGTGTCAGCCCTCGAGGCATGTTGATATGGCAGCAGGTTGCCCGCGCCTGGGCAATTCTGCAAGATCGCGCGTACGTTATTCCAGACGATATCCAGGCGGTGGCCTTTCCCGTACTGGGCGTGCGATTGGTCAGTCGCAGCCCTTCACCTGAGCGGATCGTGGAGTCGATTTTGGAAACAACCGAGGTCCCTACCTGCCGAGGAGTCCGATGAACCCAATGTTCATGACCACCAAAAACAGATGTAAGTGTTTGATCTGTGCGATTCTCGGATTGATGCTCGGCTGTGGCCAGGAGCGAGAGTCACTGCACGAATTGGACCACGTGATTCCGGACCACTGGCCG
>CAZWAN010000207.1:0-1961 GCA_964631875.1 uncultured Flavobacteriaceae bacterium | reverse complement strand
TTGTGATTTTGGTTTTAAATTGGAAATGTTTAAAAAAATGGAGAGTCACACATCCAATTTTTAAAAGGCTACGGGCAAATCTATTTCTTTGTATTTCAGTGGAATAAACCGAATGAAAAATTAAATCAATTTATCAATTCAAATAGCTATATTTGAGTTGTATGAACAATAGGATCTTCTATATTTTATTGATTATGTTCCTGTTAACCGGATGCATTGTAAAATCTTTGCATCCATTTTATACAGAAGATTCGGTCTATTTTGACGATCGGTTTTTAGGTTCTTGGCAGGACAATAAGAATACCAAATGTGAGGTTTATTCATTCAAGAATATGTTCCTTAAAATAAATCATAAAGGTTCTTTCACCGACCTTTCGCTGGAACAAAAGGAGGAATACGAAAAATATCAAAATGCGTACTACGTAATAATAAAGGACGGCAGTAAGGAGGCTACTTTTTCTGCCGTTGCCTTTAAGATTGAGGAACAGATTTTTCTCGATTTCTCACCCATCAATATTGACCTGGACAAAATTAACGAGCTCGCGAGCAATCATTTGATGGGAATGCACACACTCGTTAAACTGGATTTTTCTGAAGATGGGAGATCTGTGGTACTCAAGTATTTTAGCGAGAACAAGTTAATTGATTTATTGAACGAGAACAGGGTCAAATTAAGGTACGAAAAAATAGGCCACAATGAAGCCAATTATGTTTTAACCGCCTCTTCGAAAGAATTACAGAGATTTTTAAAAAAGTACCTTGCCTCAGACGAGATTGATAAATGGGAAACACAGCTGCAATACAATTTTAAAAAATAATTGTTTACCGTCAAAACGAGTCAGTTCAACGAGAATTTTGGTCATCTGATTTTATTGGAACTATCTTCAATCTAAAATAAAAATCGAAGCACTATGAAACTCAAATTCATCCCTTACCTAGTCATTCTCTTGATTTTCAATGCTTGTATAGTTTTATCCCTGAACCCCTTTTTCACCAATGAAAATACGGTTAACGATCCAAACCTTAACGGCAATTGGATCGATGAGTCCGGCGGAACTTGGGAATTCTCATCATTTCAGGATAAATTCCTGTCAAATAAGATTGATGGAATAAGAGGGATTCCCATTACCCCTAAAGACAGCTTAAGATTTTTGAAAAAATTTAAGAACGCTGTGGTAATTGATTACACGGATGAGGCTGGTGATTACATCGAGTTCATTGGAATGCCCTTTAAATTAAAGGGAGAACTCTTTATGGATTTTTATTTGACCTCTGTTGATGGCGAAATAAATGATCTGGCCATGATGCATTTGATTGGGCTTCACTCCTTGGCAATAATGAAAAAGAATAATACCGAAAACATTGAGTTTAACTGGCTGGGACAAGAAAAGTTGAACACCTTGATCGAACAAAACAAGATCAAAATAAAATATGAGGAGGTTGGACCCATTACCAAAAAGTATGTCCTGACTGCAGATTCTGAAGATCTGGAGAAATTCATTTACAAGTACATTTCCTCGGATATTCCAAATAAATGGGATTCAGGTGAGGAGCAGGTTTCAGTAAAACTTAAAAAGACCAAATGATTAGTTTCTCCAAATACCTCTTTAAAGGAAATAAACACAATCCTTGGTTATTTAATGGCATTTTGTGGAGTATTACCTATGTGGTTCTGCTCTTTATTTTTTCTGAGGACAACGATCCGAAAAAGATCGATTTTATTTATACGACCTTCTTTTTGATCACCATTATTATTCCCGTACTTATCAATTTTTATATACTCCTACCCTATTTGCTTGAAAAGGAAAAGTACTTCTTATACCTGATTGCATTTGTGCTCAACATTTTCATTTTTACCCTGATGAATGCCTGGTTTTTCGATACTATAATTGACAAGATATTTCCGGACTACTACTTTATATCTTATCATGGAGACATTAAACTAATTGTTATTTTCACGA
>CAZWAN010000206.1:0-1966 GCA_964631875.1 uncultured Flavobacteriaceae bacterium | reverse complement strand
AGCTGAGTCGGTATCAACACGCGTATTGTCGCCTTCGCCCACCTCGCACTTCTGATCTCCCTCTTCCTCACCAGGAGACTGCTCCGACGATGAAAGTCTTTGCACCTGCAATTGGCTGATCCGCAGGCCGCTGCGCTTTTTCACGACGAAGCGATAACCATCGTGAACGATTTCGTCACCGGGCTCGGGCAGGCGATCGAACAGGCGAAATGCCACGCCGCCTATTGTGGCCATCACCGGATCCTCGATATCGAAGTTGGTCAGGTTGTAGAAATCCGTCAGGCGCATGTCACCCGGTACGACGTAGCTGTTGTCGTCATCTTCCTTGTAATACTCCTGACCCTCCATCCTCCCGGAGATCTCTCCGAAAATAAACGTCAACACGTCCTTCATGGTGACGATTCCGAGCACCTCGCCATACTCGCCGAGTATGATCGCGACTCGCGTGTTGTGGCTCTGAAAGTAATCGAACATCTCATCCACCTTCTTGGTGGGAGGGACGAAATGCGCCGGCTTGAGGATCATGTCCAGGGTGACAGCCGACAGATCACCGCCACCCCTGACGAGCTTCAGGATGTCCTCTGAATGCAGAAACCCGATCACGTTGTCCCAGTGGCCCTGATACACAGGCACCCGGGGGTGGCGGAAGTTACGGAACTGTTCGATCAGTTCGGGCACTGGCAGATCGGCATCGAGTAACAGAATCCGGGGCCCTGGAGTCATTATGCGCGCAATATCCGTCTCGGACGCCTCCAGCAGATTGTCGATCAGCACCCTCTCGGTCGCATCGATGATGCCGGTCTCCTCACTCTCCTCGAGGATGGCGCGCAGTTCATCAGGCTGCAGGATGTTCTCTCGGTCGACCGCCTCTCCAACGACCATCGTCGTGATACGGTCTGCCACGGCACGTACTGCAACACGCAAAGGCGTGATCAGTACCATCCACCGCGGCAACAACCTTGCACTGATGGCAGTGCTGAACTTGATCGGAAAACTGACAGCCACCGTCTTTGGCGTCACCTCACCGACCAGGAGCAGCAACGGGACCATGATCACTATGTTGATCCAGCCGACGTCCTGCTCGCCAAAAACAAGCAGCAATATCGCCGCCATATTGGCGGCCGACGCAATATTGACCAGTTCGTTACCGCACAGGATGGAGATGATCAGACGACGCGGCTCATCCAGCATTGCGTGGATGGTTTCGGAGTCGCGGTGACGAGACTGTCGGAGCTTTTGCAGGTCAATGCGGCTGAGGGAGAATAGAGCGGTCTCCGACCCCGAAAAGATGGCCGATAAAACCAGCAAAAGGACTTGAACGAGGATGCGGACGTACAGCTCCACGTTGTGAATATCGACACCTAGCATGTCAAACATTGCTTTCGCTTCGCCCATCGTCTTGCCGGATATTGTTGTTAGCGGGATCCCGTCATCAGCTACCTGGCCCCTGTCATAAAAATGTAACTTTTCTGACCGACTCTGTCCCCCTTCCGTCGACGCCGCGGCGGCGCACGACACCGCTCCAGATCAAATCTCTGACGATTTTACGGTATTCCAAGACTACAGCCCCTGTCCGCTCGTCCGGATTGGCTGCACTTTCGCCCAAGACCGCAATGCGGCGTTCCGCCGCACTTCCACGCGCCCCAGACCCTTTTCTGACAACGTCGACCATCCGGGCTGAACCGGCGTTGCGCGCCGCCTGCCGCCGCGATGCCCGCTCAGGCGGGTGCTGGCGTCCTGGAGACCGGGTGCAGCAGTTGACACACAATTGACATACCCACGTCACATTTCCCGCTGATACTCGCACTACCGAACCACTGCAGATTGGATGTGCGGCCTGGACCGCGAAAACGCGATGAAATTTTCAAGAATGCGCGACGGTCTACGCCAGTACCTGCACAACGGCATGCGGACCCAGCAAGCCCCGCTCGCACAACTGGATCATCTAATCGAGGCGCTGGAACAG
>CAZWAN010000205.1:284-1990 GCA_964631875.1 uncultured Flavobacteriaceae bacterium | reverse complement strand
CCGCGCCGCTGAGCGAACACGTTAGATCGAGCTGGGAACTATCAGTGTCTCTCCGTATTTGAGAAAACATGGGAAGGCTCGCGCTGTCATTGATTCTGGTTCTCAACTCCTTCGCGCTGGCAGCGTGCTCGACGTATCAGGCGGTCGACTTGCCCACCGACCCAAGCTCCGGCACCATCAACGATTCTGAGGCTTCGGAGCTCCGGGCGGGTCAATATGCACGGGTATTCCTCCGGTCTGGCGGCATGCAAGAGGGCGAGGTCGTTTCTGCGTCCGCAACGCAGATCGTCCTGCTGGGAGAGCCGACAAATCGGGGATATTCGGAGCGTGTAATCCAGGCCGCTGACATCGATAGATGTGAAATCGAATCTGCGACCGGTGCCGGGAAACTCGCAGCAGTCGCGGTGGGGGCCACTATTGTAGCTGGCCTGGTGTTCTTATGGATGATGCGCGACTTCTGCCCTGGAAGCTGTGACTGAATCAGTGGCCGAATCTAACCCTCCGCTCCAGCGGACGCTCGGGCCCTTGTCATGCCAGCTGCTTCGGGGGCATCATTGGGCTAGGGAATCGAAAGGGCTCAGCACCTGGCCCGCCAAGGGCCAGCGCCGCTGAGCGAACACGTTAGGCAGAACAGGGACTCAGGATTGGAGGAATCATGAGTCGGAAGTTGTTGGCCATAGCGTTCTGCATACCACTCATAACTGTTTCCGTTGCTGCCGCCCAGACCATGTCCCTCGCCGTAGTCAACGGTGGTACGTACACGCGTTCATTCGATGTGGTCATGGGAGAGGTGTTTACGGTCGTTACACTGCTCGACACCGCTGACCACGAGTCGTCGGCAGCCGAGTGGGTGCAAACCGATCTTATCGCTGAGGCTCCGGGCGTCTTCAGGCTGGGCAACGTCACGCCTAGCCCCTTGTTGGGGCCGATTGCCATTGACCCTTCCAACGGTGGGGAGTACGTGCTGGCATTTGGGGCATGCGTGCCTCCGGTCGAGCAGCTCGAAGTGATTCAGGTGTCCTACCTGGACGTAGGGGATTACACGCCGGACGACTTCGTGTTCATCATTCGCGGACTTCAGCCTGGAGACAGCGCGCCCTCGAGCTTCGATGGCGCCCCTGGCTTCGTGGACTGCGACAACATCAAGTATGCAATGGCGATGTCTGGCGGCGACGCTTGGGAAACCGGTGCCGGCGTTGTCGTTCCGTCCGGCGCGTTGGTGCTCAATCCGACGCCGCCACTCGTGATAGGGGCTGAGGGTCAGCCGATGTCCCATTTGAAGGCACGGTATCGCTAGGCGTACCGTGTCGGGGCTCTCCCTAACCCTTCGCTCCAGCGGACGCTCGGGCCCTTGTCATGCCAGGTGCTTCGGGGGCAGACTAGAAGTATCGAAGGATTCAGGCTCAGCACCTGGCCCGCCAAGGGCCGCGCCGCTGAGCGAACACGTTAGGCACCCCGGCAACCGAATTGAAGGGCGCGGGAATGAATTGGGTACGCACATTTGGATTGGCGCTTCTGATCACGTGCGCGCCCGTTAGGACTGCTCTCGCCGCTGAAGACTTATCTCCCGCGGGACCCTTCCAGTACGTCGAGCAATGGCGCACGACCGACGATGACGACACACCGTATGTGCTCGGTACGGTGAGTTGCGTCCGAACCGGTGCGCGAGGCGAGATCTACCTGTTCGATTCGCAACAGACACTTCT
>CAZWAN010000205.1:0-261 GCA_964631875.1 uncultured Flavobacteriaceae bacterium | reverse complement strand
CGGACGGGCAGTATGTTGGCGTGCTGGCACGGCGGGGCGAGGGACCTGGTGAACTGTCGGGCGGCTACGTGTTTTACGTGTGGTCGGGCGATCGACTCGCAATTCCCCGGCGCGGCGGCTCAGTCACGCTCTTGGACGCCGGGGGTCGGTACATCGAGTCCATTCCGCTGGACTCCGGCGCCTCGGGTTGGTTCGGGACTCCGCCCCAGGTGGAAGACGTGGGGCGAAGAATACTGGTGCGCGGTACTCGAACCGTAGGGA
>CAZWAN010000204.1:0-2036 GCA_964631875.1 uncultured Flavobacteriaceae bacterium | reverse complement strand
ACCGCTGGGGCGGCAAGGGCCACTGGTCACGCCTGCCACCGATCCCTGTCGCCATCCTTGACCTGTGGCAGCAGGTACTCGGGCAGGACACCGAGCGCAGTATCCCGACCCACACCGACATCAACGCCTCATGGGACGAGATCCGTGCCGCACTTGACCACATCTCCCCCGACATCAACCGGGAAGACTGGGTGAACATCGGCATGGCCCTGCATCACGCCGGTACAGCCACGGACCAGCTTGAGCAGGCGTTCGAACTGTGGGACGAGTGGTCGTCCAGGTCCACGGAGAAGTACAAGGGCAGGAAGGATCTGTGGGTCGCGTGGCGGTCGTTCAAGCCCGATGGCGGCATCACCCTCGGCACCTTGTACCAACTCGCAAAAGACAACGGATGGAGGCGTCCTGTGCAGTCTGCGGAGGAGATATTCAAAGATGTCAATGGTAGCGACCGACCCAACACACACCTGATCGACGCCACTGCCGGAACCCGGGCACCGGTTCCCACCATAGACCTGAACCTCTTTCCGAAGATCCTGTGCCAGCGTGCTCAGGAAATCTCGCAGTCAGTGGGCTGTGATCCCATCGTTCCCCTGTTTGCCGGGCTTGCAGTGGCCTCGGGGGCGGCGGATGCGAGGATCAGGCTTGAGGTGATGCCGGGCTACCGGGTACCACCTGTCCTGTGGCTGCTGACGCTAGGAAAGCCCGCCGACAAGAAGTCCCCTGGCTCGCGCCCCCTGATCCCCATACTGCGGCAGATCGAAAAGGAAGACCTGCCTAACTACACCAAGAAGAAACTCGCATGGGACGTGAAGGAGGCCGCGTACAGCGTAGCCCACAAGGCGTACATCGAGTATCACACCTCTGCCGACGCACAACTCGAGAACGATATCGGCCCGGATGTCCCCACCATCGAAGACCCACCCATCCCACTGCGCATCGTGGTCGATGACATCACGTCGCAGAAGCTGATCCGAGTAGGTGCCGACCAGCCTCGGGGTGTCCTGTGCTGGATGGACGAGATGACCGGCTTCATCAAGCGGATCACAACAGACTATGGCACCGAGGACCGCTCCACCTGGACCAAGGGGTACGAGGCAGACCCGCAACCGTTCGACCGGGTGGGTGCGGGAACCATCTTCGCGGAAAACTTCGCGGTGTCGATCTACGGCAACATCCAGCCCGCTGTGTTCCGCAAACATGCCCAAAAGCTGTCCGAAGACGGCATGGTGCAGCGGTTCATCCCCGGCATCCTGGATTCATTCAAGTCGAAGATCAACAACCCAATCCCGGATGCGTTCACCTGCGTGAAGGAGTGGGAAACCTGTATCCGCACCATCTACGCCATGCCTGCCATTACCTACCGACTGTCCGAGGAGGCGTTCAAGACATACCGCGAGTTCCAGCACTGGTACTACAGGGTCAAGGACGAGGAGGCGTTACTGGACACCGGGGATGAAACACAGGACTCGTACATGACAGCCTTCGGTAAGATGGAGGGGCAGGTTGCCCGGCTTGCACTTGTCTTGCACATGATTGAAGACCCATTCTCCACCGAGGTCTCCGGGGATCTGATGGACCGCACCATCCGCATCGTCAAGGGTTACGTCATCCCGGCGCTACGCTACATGCTGGGTGAGGTGTCCGGGGTGCTGGAGGACTCCCTGGAGTCGTGGGTGTCCCAATACATCCTGAGTATCGCAGGCACCCAGAACACTGTGACCCTGCGCGACATCAAGCGGGCAGCAAGACGCAGACTTGCCAAGCTGAACGGACTGGGGGACACCCAGCGAAACAACATGATCGTCGATGTCATGGAGTTCCTGCAGCAGTGCAATTGGGTTGCGTTGATCGACTCCACCCCCTCGCGGGGACATTTCATCTGGCAGATCAACCCGGCACTGGTGGAGGAGTTCAAGGAGCAGCGTGAACTGATCCTGAAGGTGAAGCAGAAGCGACTGGACTATGCGATGGACATCGTGCGGTCCAGATCCGGGAAAGATTACCCCCGCAGACTGGTGCGGGGGTATGACGAGTCA
>CAZWAN010000203.1:0-2055 GCA_964631875.1 uncultured Flavobacteriaceae bacterium | reverse complement strand
CTCTGACTTATCTTTTTCTTCTTCTATAATCTTGTTTTTGATTTTATGCTAAAAGCTGGGAAAGATTAACATTGAATTATTTCTTTTTGATTTAATCCTTATTTCCTTTAAGTTTAATTTAAATGTTGGTTGTAAAAAATGATTGTTGATCAAATGGTCTTTGGCTGGAGTAAAGAGTATGACGTACAAACACTTATAACTTAATCCTTTTTTATGTGCAGAAAAACAGCAGATTATTATTTAAAACTGTTATTCATTTCTTTTAAAAGTGAGTGGAGAGAAAAATATTTTTTCATTTTTAGTCTTTTAGATCGATCTATTCTTCTAAATTTTGTCTTCGTTGTAAAAACACTTCACATTCCAGATAATTTTTTTTGGTTTTGTAGTTCAATGACTTTTGAAATGTGAAAGACAATATTTTGCCATAATTCCCCTCGTCTTCTAAATTGTGAACAAGTTCAATTAAATCCTTAAAACTGCCCTGGATTTTAAAAATGTAAGTGCTAATCTCAGAATCTTCTGTCACTATTATGTGAGGTTCTTGAAAAGCAATAATCCCCATTGTATTTTGTTTACAATGTTCATTGATTTTTCTTAATAAGTTGTTTTGGAAAGAATTCTCTGAATTGATCTGATTAACTCTAAGTATGGAATCGTAATATTTTTCTTGTTGTTTCAGATAACTTAATTGCGAAGGGAGATCAGATACGGAATTTGATTGCTCGAGTAACTCTTTGTAAATTTCCTTTTCAACCATGGTTTTTGAAAATGAAAAAGAATAGGAAATCCATACGAGCGCCAACAGACCTATTATTAAAAACCAATTTTTTTTTGAAAAATTCATGATATAAGTGTTAAATTAATTTCAAAAGTTAAATCGGTATTTTTAGCAGTTCCAAAATCCAAAACAATCACGTGGTTAACAGCTATGTCATGCTCTAGTTTCGATATCCAATTGGTAAAATCTTCATTATTTTTGGTTATCCCTTTAATAGCTATTAATTGTTCTCGGGTTTCGATTTCCTTATCATCTTTAATGCTCTTTTTTAGTGGTTGGAATGATAGCTCATCTAATAATATAGATTCCGGAAGCGTCATGGCAATTCGATCAATAAGCAGAGATATTTCACTATTTTCTGTCGAAAATATTTCGGCAGCTATTTTTTTCTTCTTATTAACTTTTGCAGAAAGTACAGAAATTGTTCCGGTGAAATCTTTATCGATCATTAACTTACTATTTAACGCATTATTTTTTTTTGAATAATGACTAAACATAAAAAAGTTGAACAATAAAAGGACTAAGATTGAGCCGAGTCCAAAAGTGAGTACAAGATTAAAAATACGCCTTTGTTTAAAATTATGCTGGAGTTGGCTTACGAGCTCTCTAAAATTATTCGAAGTGATGTTCTTTTTTGTAAGGTATCCCACAATAGAACCAAAGCTATTTATTGAATTACTTTTTATTGAGAGGCCGTTTATTGAACAAATCTCATCTACAATTGTATTTAATTTTTCAATCTCGAAAATTTTACCCTGCTTAAAAGTGATCTTGTCACAAGAGGAATAAATAATTTCATTATCAATTAAATTTATAAGATTCGAAACACTTAGACTTGAAAAGGTTATGTCAACAACATTAAATCCATGATCTTTTGCTTTTTTTATGAAGGAATCTACATGCGTTTTTCTGCAGATGCTTATAAAGGTTTTCTCACCATTGCTATAAGACTCATAATAAAATTCATCTAAATTCAGATTTGGAAAGGCGGTTATCACAGCTTTTTGGGTTTCGATATCGCCTTTTATTGTTTTTGAAATTACCTGGTCATCATTTATATTTAATAAAAGAGGCACATAACTTTTCTTCAAAGAATCCATACCGTCAATATCTGCAACATTTTTATCATCAATTATTTCAAGCTGTTTGTTCTTTACAGCACAGATCAAGATATGATAATTATACTTCTTCTCACTAACCACTTTTTCAATACAGGCAATTGTTTTATTCGCTTTCATTTAATCCATTTATTTCTGCTTAATCAGGAGTGAATTAAC
>CAZWAN010000202.1:0-2056 GCA_964631875.1 uncultured Flavobacteriaceae bacterium | reverse complement strand
AATATGAAAAAGTTAAACAAAAACAAATTTTCAACGAAAAAAATTAGCTTCTGCTTTATGTTTCGCTTAAGATATAAAAAAAACGGAACGAAATTGATCTAAGTTAATCTAATATTTCTAAAAGGCTTTTTAGACTACTGTGTTTAATTATATTTGGATTTACATTTGTTCGAATCATTTCACAGTTGTTTCCTAAAATATGCAATTTTTCGTTTTTGGGCTTTAGGATGATCTCATCAATATTAGATAAATAACCTTCTATTTTATCTTCAGTGGGTTCTACTGTAAAATAGCTCAAAAAGGTAATGTCGTCATAAACATCTTGTAAATCCAATAGATTTTCTATGGGCGTACTCATTCCTAAGTAAATAGAATTGTATCCTTTGAGCAATAATTCGAAATGGATGTACATTAATCCTAATTCATGTATTTCATTCAAAGGCAGGAAAAGTACCCAGGTAGACTTTTTTTCTGACGGCATCTGTTGTACTTTTTCAATATGCGTCAGCACTTTTTGTTTGATTAAATTAGAAATAAAGTGTTCATGTGCCGGTGATATGGTTTTGGTAAGCCAAAGCATTCCGATTTCATTGAGAAAAGGAATGAAATAATTTACAAAAATCTCTCTAAAGTCATGTTTTTCAAGTAATTGATTGTATACTTGCTCAAAAAGGATACGATCAAAATTTAGCATGGCCAACTTTAAGGTATCTAAGGCATAGGTACTGGAATGTTTTTTGAGTTGTAATTCTCGGGTAAGGCTGTAAAGTTCACTTTCATTGATTTCTGAGATCTTTGAAATTTTAAAGCCGTTTTCGAGCAGCAGCACTACATTGAGTAATTTTTGAAGCGTTTTTTGATCATAGGTCCGAATATTGGTATCCGTTCGATTTGGTTCAAATAATTTATATCTGCGTTCCCAAATCCTGATTGTGTGAGCCTTTATACCACTTAAGTGCTCCAGGTCTTTGATCGAATAGGTTGTTTTAATGCTCATTTTGATTAATGATGTGCTTGACAAAATTAAACAAAATGACTAAAGTTACAAGCAATGTGCCTATTATTCTATCCTTCTTTGAGTTGGGCAGCGAAATTGTTTAAGAATTCGATAAAGTGATCAGGACTTTTAATTGCTACAAAGTTTTCGGATTTCATTGTACAGGGAAAGCTTTTGGGGTTTCCACCATATAATAAGGTTTTATTTTTTTCGATCAGCATTTCACAGAAGCAAACATCACTTTTTTTGGCTCTTGGGATAATGAACATGGTCATGAGTAGCCTTGGGTTTAAATAATCTACAAGAACTCCAATGTCTTCTGAAGGCACATTTTGACCTAAATAATAAACTTTCCAGCCTAGGTCTTTTGCAATGAATGCCCCCAACAATAGGGCTATTTCATGATTTTCATCTTCCAGTAGAAACAGAACAATTTTTGGTGCATCCGGCGGGGGTTGAGGTAAACTTTCAAATGCGGAGATTATTTTTTGTCTAATTAAGTTACTCGTAAAATGCTCTTGAGCGGGCAACACTTTATTGGTTCCCCACAGCACACCAACCTGATCCAAAAAAGGATATATAATATGTAGGATCGTATTGACAAGACCTTGTTTCAATATTTGCCTGTTGAATATTTTATTGAATTCATCCTCATCCAATTTTAGCATGCTCATCACAAGTGCCTTAATGATTTCGTCATGACCGGTGTCTTCCGAAGTAAGTATTCCGGTCACGATCTGATTGATTACCTCATCATTCATTTTGGCTATGGCAGATATCCTGTGGTTGTTTTTTAGAAGGATACTGACATTAATTAGTTTCCTGAGTTGTTCGTCATTAAAATATCGAATATTTGTATCGGTTCTTTCTGGTGCCAAGAAATCATATCTCTTTTCCCAAATCCTTAAGGTATGTGCCTTAATACCTGTCAATCTCTCTGCCTCGGCAATTGAATATGTCATGTTTTTCTTTTTTTATGAATTTTAAACTATTTAAAATCAATGATTTAATAAATAATTACCTTTTTGATAAAGAGTCTAACATTTCCTCAAATTCACT
>CAZWAN010000201.1:0-2092 GCA_964631875.1 uncultured Flavobacteriaceae bacterium | reverse complement strand
GAATGGAATGTCCCAGACGGATTATTCTGAAATAAAATTTAAAAGCAACGTTTACCAATATAAAGATGCCATCCCTAGAACAGAGGAATTAGGCATTAGTAAATATTTATTGGCCGAAATTGTAGAAACGCTCGGACACTCCTGTTATTCGAAGGAAGAAAAAGAAGAAATTATTGAAAAGGCATACCTCGCTCTTTCTAATCCTAAACTTTTCGATTACGTTTACAAAGATTTTGCTGTGACCTCCAATAACAATTGGGGCAGCAGAAATTCTCAAGGCGAAATTATTTTAGAACCTAACCCCTATCTCACAGACTGGACGATCAGTGATAACGAGTACCCTTATTTTCAATTGGCATTTAATAAGATTCTCGATCATTTTAATTTAATGGCTTATGGTGATGATGCAGAAAGCGTAGCAACAAGCTTTAACCAATTGCTGCTTACCAAAGATTTTAAATTTTCCGAACCAAAGGATGACGATTGGGCCTATTCCTATTTGGAAACTGTTAACAACGAATTAGCCGAAAAAGGTCTTGTGGCCTTAGTCACAAAGGGCTATTACCAAATTGTGGTGTGTGAAATAAAAAATAAAGATAAAATAACCGATTTATTTCAAAAGTTCAAATGGGAGTTGGTTCAACCATAAGATCAATTACCTCCCCTCAAATCAGGAAATCCTCTATTACACTTTTGTATAGAGGATTTTTATTTTATTTTATACTATCAGGACTTTATTATCGTTATGGCATAAGTATATGATTAAATTGAAACCCTTGGCAAAGATTACCCTATATATTGGCATCATATTACTTTCAGTCAATTCGTTTTCTCAACAAATTGATTACGAAAATATTAGGTTTAAAAGTAAAGTGAGAAATTATGCCCAGACCTTACCAAAAACACATGAAAAAGGAATTGATAGGGCTATTACAGATGATTTGGTTAAATTACTGAGTGAAGATGTTTTGGGCGAAAAACAGCAAAAAGAAATAGCAAACAAAATTTGGTTAGCCATTAGTGATCCTGAAAAATTTGATTTTGTATATAAAGACTATTCGATCAAAACAATTGATAATTGGGGTGTAAAAATAAAGTTTGAAGATCCAAATTTTGAACCAAACCCATACCTCTACCAATGGACGATAACGGAAGATGAATACACCTATTTTCAATGGGCTATCACTAGAATTTTGATACATGAAGGATTGATGGCTTATGCCGACGAAGCAAAAATTGCCTCGAAAGAAATCAAAAGCTTAATCGCTTTAAAAAAGTTTAAATTTCCGTACCACAACTCCTCAGATTATACCAACTCATATTTAGCGCGTATGAATTCTTTAATCTCCAATAAAGGACTCATTATCTTAATTTTTCAAAACAACTTCGACTTTTTGGCTTGTAAAAAAGAGAACAAAGATGAACTCATTGAATTACTGGATAAATTTCAGTGGCATTTTGATCTCCCATAAATCTTCAAACTAAAATATTTAATTCTTAGCGCTCAATCACTTCTTGTCTGCTATTTTTTAAACATTTAATATTATATCGTAACTTTTACTTTTCAATCACCATAAATTGAATAAAAGTGAGATATGTGATACTCATGGCTATAATTATCAGTACTTACCAAAGTACATCTGCGCAATCAGATTCGAGCAAAGGCCACACAGAACATTTTGTGGTGGGCGCAGCTATTGGGGCGGGTACCTCTTATTTCGTTTATAAAAAAACAGATAATAAATGGAAATCCTGGCTTATTGGTACAGGTACAGCAACGCTTGTCGGGCTGACCAAAGAATTGATTGATCCATTCATTGGGAGGAAAAGATCAGGAGAAGATTTTGCTTATACAGCATTAGGAGGGGCTATTGGCGCTAGTATTGTCATACCTCTTAAACCAAAGAAAAAGGAAATTGTTTATCTCTATTAAAACAGATAGTAAAGATAATTATTTTGATATTACAAAATTCAATTAGCCGTATAGTGCAAGTAAAAAAGGCCTTACAAAATATTTTGTAAGGCCTTTTTCTAATTCTCATCAATTAATTATATCATTTAGGTATAGCTACCTCCACAATAACATAAAATA
>CAZWAN010000200.1:0-2093 GCA_964631875.1 uncultured Flavobacteriaceae bacterium | reverse complement strand
AACGATGAAGACGAACTGCAGGGCCGCGCCCTGCGCGGCGATGTCTGACCATTCGTGGTAGTTGAGAGACTGCTTCCTGCCCTGCGCATCGAATGTCAGGAGCAGCGTCCGACGCTCTGCGTACTCGCGCGCGGCGACGGCCTTCAGCAGGACGATCTCGCCGGCGCCGAGGTTGAGTCCTAGCTGCCTCTCGAGGAGGTCGACCTCCTCGTACAGGAACGTCATCCCGTGATCGGTCCGGCTGAGCTTGTGCGGAGGCCCGAGCATTCGCAGGACCTCGCGGTAATCGGATGCGTCGGCGAGCGCCTGCTCGTCAATCAGCAGGGGCTGGCCGACGTCCTGTCGGATTATCGAGCAGCCGGGCAAGAGCAGGCCGGCGGAAGATACCAGCAGTACGGCCGCAAGCGCCCTTCTCCGGAGATGCTGTTTGTGCAGCCGCGTTGTCACTGAGCCTGCCGGGGAGGTGCACTGAGCGCGTAGTCCTGCAGTACGCCGGCTGTATCGAAAAAGAAGATCGCACGGTCGTACCGTGTATTCAGCTTCGCGTAATTGAACAAGATGAAGATGTAGCCGACACCGACTGCCTCTTCGTGAAGGTAGTAAAAGATGGAGCCGTCCGCATGGCTGATGATCTGCGAGGGCGGCCCGAGCAATCCCATGATCTCGCTTTGCGTGGAGGCTCCTACACGGAAGCTGTCCGCTTCCTGGTCATGCCACGCCGGTTCTATGCCCTTCTCGGTGTGAAAGCGTCCACAACCGCCGGTGAGCGCGGCCGCCAGCAGCGCGATGAGGGCCATCGGGAGACTCACGCGCCGGGTCAGGCACGACCTGTCCGCCAATTGCAGCTGCCGGTCGCCGGGGGCGGTTCGTCTATCGTGCATTCGCTCTCTCCGGGTCCGGCAGGACCGGGGCCTGATGGGAGTCCCCTGTCAACGGCTTGAACGTGTAGCGGTGCGCACCAACGGAGCCCTCCAGGAGCAGGCCACCCCGCAATTGGGTGAACATCGCGACCTCGGTGTTGAACGAGGGCGTGGCGGCTCCACCCAGTTGCGCAACCGCCAGGTTGGCCTGGCCGGCGAATTCCGCGACCCCGGCCATCAGGCGTTCGAACGCTGCCTCGGATTTGAAGAACAGGACCTGGCGATAGAATTGGCCGCCGACGTTGGCGCCAACGCTGAACTGGTACATGCTGCTACGGCCGATGACCTGCCCCTGCTGAAACACAAGCCCATGGCCGATCGCGCCGCCGAAGCCGAGGCCGGCCCTGAAGCCGTTGGGGTAGACGGCCACGATCTCCGCCTGTGAGAAAAAGGGTTCCAGTCGTTCGTCGGACGCGAACTCCCCGAGCGCCTCCTCTGCCGCGGCGATTTCGGCCTGCGTCGCCGTTTCTCCACGCTGGGGAATAACGCCGCAGCCTGCAATACCGGCCGTCAGTAGAACCAGGCTGATGCGTCCCAGCAGTTCGAGCGACCGCTTCATCGCCTGCACTCCAGGTGGGCGGTCATGACGTCCGAACCGCCACTGACGTTGCCGAGGATATCCGAGGTGCCGAATATGCCGGAGCGATGGACCAGGGTGAGACCGACGTAGCAGTCCTTGCTGGCCCCCTCTCCGAACAGGTTGCGCATCGGGAAGTCGACCTGCGCCTCGAGGTAGTTCAGGAAGTGGTTGGTCTCCTCTCCCCGCCTCGCCTGCTTGACCTGCTCCACCATCGGCACCTTGTCTGCATAGGAGAAACCGAAGCCGAAACCGTACCGAAACAATTCGCGGTCGCTCCACGGCGAGTATCCGGTACCCATGGCCATGACATAGGCGACGTACTCGAAGAAGTCGTCCTGCAGACCGTTCTCGAACCGCCGGTTCACCGAGACCCGGCCCCAGAAGTCGATCTTCTCGCCATCCTGCAGCAGCCTGCCGAGGGTCACCCCGGCCAGATAGGTATCGACGTCGTCGCTGCGGCGCAGGCTGCCACGGTGAACCTGGTGGAAGGTCTCCTCGGCCGTGTACCCGGCATTTATACGCCAGCTCCAGCCCTTCCCGAGGGCGTATGGCTCATCCGAACCGTCGAACACGTTGCCGAACTGGTAGCTGGC
>CAZWAN010000199.1:0-2098 GCA_964631875.1 uncultured Flavobacteriaceae bacterium | reverse complement strand
CCAAGGGCGCCGTGGTCACCCTCGCAGACGGCATCGAAGGCTACCTCCGTGCCTCGGAGCTGTCGCGGGATCGCGTTGAGGATGCCCGTACGGTGCTGAAGGAAGGCGAGGAGATCGAGGCCAAGTTCATGGGCGTTGATCGCAAGAACCGCACCATCAGCCTCTCCATCAAGGCCAAGGATCGCGACGAGGAAGCCGCCGTCATTCGCAGCTACAAATCGGACTCCGGGGCGGGCACGTCGAGCCTGGGAGATCTTCTCAAAGAACAGCTTGGCGACTCCGCCAAGGAATAAAGGTACGGGGGGCGGTGCTGCCGCCCCCTGGCTGCTTGCTTGAGGACAGGAATGCCGATGACCAAATCCGATCTGATTGACGCCATCGCCAGAGAGCAGGGCCACCTGGCGCACAAGGACGTAGAACTTGCGGTCAAGTGCATCCTCGAACACATGAGCGAGGCGCTATCTTCCGGAGATCGTATCGAAATTCGCGGTTTCGGGAGTTTCTCGCTGCATTTCAGGCCGCCGCGTATGGGACGTAATCCCAAGACGGGAGAGGCCGTGGCCCTGGCAGGAAAGCACGTGCCCCATTTCAAGCCCGGCAAGGAACTGAGGGAGCGGGTCAATCAGCATTTTCAGCACGAGATAGAGCAGAAGGCGGCAGCTGGCATGGAGGTTTGAGCGGCGCCTTCTCGAAAGATTTCAAACCGGCATCCGTGCCGGTTTTTTTATAGCTGCCAGATGAGAATCACCGAATAGACGCAGCCGACCAGGGAGAGTGCGCCGATCTCGGCTGATCGCTTCAGGCAGCGTTTCCAGCGCGCGTTCAGGTTTCTGTCTGTCGGCATCAGGGAAGCGACGAGTTCGTTTACCTGATCTCGCATCAGATAGCTGTCGGTGCGTACGGACATGGCGGGATTCCTCGATTTGCGCATTCAAGGAAAATATAGAACAAAAATAGAACATTTGCCATATCCGGGGTGGCGCGTGTGCCCGCCAGGCAGATGCGGCGGACGATGCTCCGGGTATAATCCAGAGGCTGGCAACATGTTCCAGGCGAAATGAACAAAAGGCTCGTCGATCACTGTGTGGAGACTCTCTGCGACAAGGGCTGCAAGGCCGTCTGGCTGGATATCCATCGGCTGGAAGCCGGCGAGGAACTGCCTGAAACCGTCAGCCTCGACGACCGTGAACGACGTGCGGTACTCGACGAACTCAAGGCGGTGATGGCCGTTTATTCGGACGGGAGCTGCCAGTTCGATGAGCCTTCCTGACAGGGCCCCTGTCGCCCTGTATTTACTTTCATTCCACTTCTCTCAAACCGGTAAGAATGTCGCGCCGTATCAATCAAGCCATTGCCGCTGAACTGCTTGTGGAGCAAAACCGGGTCGATGCAGCCGTCGAGTTGCTGGACTCCGGTGCCACCGTGCCTTTCATCGCTCGCTATCGCAAGGAGGTCACCGGCGCACTGGACGATACCCAGTTGCGATATCTCGAAGAACGTCTGGGTTACCTGAGGGAACTCGAGGAACGTCGCGAGACTGTTCTCAAGAGTATTTCGGAGCAGGGCAGGCTGACGGACGATATCGAAAGATCAGTCAAGGCTGCTGCCACCAAGGCGGAACTCGAGGATCTCTACTTGCCCTTCAAACCGAAGCGGCGGACCCGGGCGGCCATCGCCCGCGAAGCCGGTCTGGAGCCCCTCGCTGTCCGCTTGCTGGATGAACCCGGCCTGGATCCCCGGCTGACGGCGCAGACCTTCGTGGATCCCGACCGTGGAGTAGATGATACGGAGGCGGCGCTGGAGGGCGCGCGCCAGATCCTGATGGAGCGCTTTGCCGAGGATGCGGGGCTACTGGGCGAACTTCGTGACCTGCTGTGGGACAAGGCGCAACTGCGTGCTCGCGTGGTTGATGGCCAACAGGCGGCAGGCGCCAAGTTCGCCGATTATTTCGACTATGCGGAACCGCTCTCGCGCATCCCGTCACACCGTGCCCTGGCCCTGTTTCGTGGCCGGGCAGAAGGCGTGCTGACGCTGGAACTGGATCCCGGCGGTGACGATGGGCATGCAGACTGTAGCGCGCGCGTTGCACGGCGTTTCG
>CAZWAN010000198.1:0-2098 GCA_964631875.1 uncultured Flavobacteriaceae bacterium | reverse complement strand
AAATCAAGCTTAAATCCTTCTAAACCCAATAACTTCAAGAACGTAATGGCCGGCCCTACTAAATTTTACTAAACTAAAACCCCGACCACAAATTACAATGTATTGAGATCGAGATCTAAAATCTCAAAACTCATATCTTGAGCTTCACCCTTCACCTTATAACCGTATAACAGCATAACCGTATAACCGTATAACAGTATAACCGCATAACCTCATAACCGCATCACTGCATAACCACATAACCGACTCACCAAAAAAATTATTTACATCCTTTAAATATATTTTTACGTAATTTGCCTCACCAGCACAAAACAATGATCACAGCAAAAAACATCCATAAAAATTACGGCGAAGTTGAGGTTTTAAAGGGAGTAGATCTCCACATAGAAAAAGGGGAAATAGTGGCTATTGTCGGCCCCAGTGGAGCGGGAAAAACAACTCTATTGCAAATCCTCGGTACTTTAGACGAACCGACTAAGGTTGATGAACTCCGCATCAATCAAACGGACCTGACGCGTTTGGAAGACAAGGCTATTTCTAAATTCAGAAATAAGCACATCGGTTTTGTCTTTCAGTTTCATCAGTTACTTCCCGAATTTACCGCCTTAGAAAATGTCTGTATACCGGCTTTTATTGCCAACAGACCAAGAAAAGAAGTAGAAAAGGAAGCCAAAGAATTGTTAGATTTCTTAGGCCTGTCTCATCGTTATGATCATAAGCCCGCTGAATTATCGGGCGGTGAACAACAAAGGGTTGCCATTGCCAGGGCACTGATCAATCAACCTGATGTAATCTTTGCCGATGAACCCAGTGGAAATCTGGATACCCAAACCGCACAGAATTTGTACAAACTGATCTTTGAACTCAGAGAAAAATTTGGTCAAACTTTTGTCATTGTCTCCCATAATCCTGAACTGGCTAATTTGGCCGACAGGACCCTGACCATGAAAGACGGGAAAATCACCTGACCCTTTTGAAGGAAAAGGCTTAGGAATTATGAATGTTAATTGATGCATGATTAATGTTGAATGATGAATGTTGAGTGTTGATCTAAAATCTAAATTCTAAATTCTCATATCTAAAATCTCAATTCTCAAGTCTAATAATTCAGCATTCAAAACTCATCATTCAAAACTCATCATTCAAAATTCATAATTATGCCAATAGGAATCATCAGTGCCATGCCGCAAGAGATCGATGCGGTGGTCAAAACAATGACGACACATCAAACCCGGGAAAAAGGAATGCGTACCTACCATGTTGGTGAATTAGTTGGAAAAGAAATTGTATTGGTTTTTTCCCGATGGGGAAAAGTTGCGGCAGCGACCACAGCAACGCAAATGATCGAAGATTTCGATCTTTCCGAGATCCTGTTTACCGGTGTAGCGGGCGCATTGGAGAAAAATCTTGAAATTGGAGATATCGTGGTTGGCAAGAGATTGTTTCAGCACGATCTGGACGGCTCACCCATCGTGAAAAGGTATGAAGTTCCCTTGTTGGGCAAAACCTTTTTTGAAACAGATCAGGAAAGAAGCTTGAAATTGGTTGAGGCTTGCAAAGCCTTTTTAGAAGAAAAATTTAAGGGGGTGGTCGACAAAAAAACCGCCGATCAATTTGGGATAAAAGAGCCTAAAATCATCGAAGGAGATATCGCCAGCGGAGATCAGTTTATCTCAGAAAAAAAAGAGATCAAAAAAATTAGGGCCGGATTGAAATCTGTGGTTTGCACCGAAATGGAAGGCGCCGCTGTCGCTCAGGTCTGCTTTGAATACGGTATGCCTTTTTCTATTTTCAGAACGATCTCCGACAAAGCCAATGACAACGCCCATATAGATTTCCCGGCTTTTGCCAAAGAAATCGCCAGCCAATACGCGTTAGAAATATTGAAGAATTATTTATTGAAAAGTTAAACTGTGATTTGGTAGGCAAATAACCGTCTCCTGCTCTTATTAGTTAGCCTCAGGCAGATGTGACAATTATTTTTAGGCATACTATCCCCCCCTTTTGCGCCAGTGTAGGCAAAGAGGCCCGTTAAAAATTTCTGAAGCCTTGGAGGAAATTTAGGGGCTCCTTGCCGGTTTTGTTCGTATTTAACGAA
>CAZWAN010000197.1:0-2116 GCA_964631875.1 uncultured Flavobacteriaceae bacterium | reverse complement strand
CGTGGTACGCTTCGGTGACAAGTACAAGCAGTGGAACGCGGCTTTCGATGCCGGCCAGCTGGCGGCAAAGGGCAAACCGTATATCACCCTGCATGACGAAGACATCGTCCATGCGCTGAAAGAGGTCGACGCGGCCGCCATGGCCTGGGCCAGGACACCACAACATGTGGTCGAAATACTGAGCTATGTCATCAGGCAGAAATAGCCGGAGTGCTAGCCTGTAGTTTCTGACCACCCGGACGATTTCGATGACAACCATTCGCCGATACCTGTTGCCAGCCCTCTGCATGCTGCCTGTTTGCGCCACAGCAACGGCATTCGATGACGATTACGAGATCAATAACATCGACATGGTCGAGGAGAACTTCCTCGACATCAAGGCGCACCGCTTCAGGAAATCCATGGAAGACCAGTGGTATGACAATACCACCGGCTGGCGCATGAACGGTGCCAGCCTGGATGGCGATTTCACCTTCGTCCAGACAGAGATAAAGCTGCAGCATGCCCTGTCGGAAACCGTCAATGTACGACTGGAAGCCGAGCAGGAGGTCTTCTATGCCGACAAGGACTTCCCTGCACCGACCACGGAAGTGGAGTTCTACCTTTTCGGCAACGATTTCGGCTTCTCGCTGCTCGGCACACCGGGCTATGAGAAACGCGACAGCGATCTCGGCGGCGCACTGATATGGGGCCGCCGCACATGGGACTACACCCGGCTTGAAGTGCGCAAGGTCGACGCGCTTTATAACGAGAAGAGTGGCTTCGACACCACCGTCCAGACCGAGGAGCCGTGGAACATCAAACTGGAAGGCGCCTACCGGTTTTCCGGGCAGTACAAGATGCGTTACCGCTATTCCATGGGTGATGACCTGCAACTGGTCGATACAGAAGCCGGCAGCCAGTTCGACCATACCGCGGACGACTACTTCCTGATGTTCGACTACCACCCGACTGATGGCAGTGTTATCGGTTTCACCGTCAACGGCTTCAATGTCGATAAATCGAGGCAGACCCTGTTCGAGAACCGGCGCCAGTTACTCGACTACCTGTCTACCGACGTCTACTGGGTTCAGGGCATGCACACCGATTACGAGATCCGTGTCGGCATGCAGTACGACTACCTGCGCAACCGCATCTACGACAGGATCGACACTGACCAGGACCTGGACTACAGTTTCACCACCCTGCAGGTATATTCGAACGTCTACCACCCCTTCAACGAACACATGGCCTGGGATATCGGTATCTACCTCGGTGACGTCGAGGAGAAACATGACTTCGTCCACGATGACAGCAGGGACATGATCAATGACGGTTTCCAGGGCAAGATCAGGGCGGGCTATGTCTACCGCTCGATCGACGAACGCAACACCCTGCAGTTCAACCTGAGCATGGATATCGACGAGATCGCCACCGACGGTGGCGGCATCAGTTTCCAGTCGGTTTTCTAGGTAAAAGCTGAACGACCCGGCTAACCCGGTCTTTCAACCAGCGTTTTCTGTTACCTGGACAGCAAAGCAGTCTCTGTAACATCTAACCATCGAGGTCCGGCATGAAGAACCCGACAAGAATCTCACAGCTTCTGACCACGATCGGTTACATCAGCATGAGCCTCGGCGCCATCGACCCGATGGAAGGCTCGGTCATCATCCTGCCCGGCAGCGCACTGGTATTGATCGGGTACTATCTGGGCGGCAGCGAACGATCCATGGTCATTTATCGATTATGGGTGTTCGTCATGATCTCGATCGGGGTAGCCGCATTATGGGGCTTCTCGGTCGTGGGCGGTATCGGCGGCGAGTCAGATTACTCGATGTGGTGGGGATTGACGATGCTGCCTTACCCTGTTGCCTGGTCTGTCGGCAGCTGGGCACCCGGTTCACCCCGCTGGGTATTATGGTCAGGAATCGTGGTCAGTGCCTGGTACATGATGATGTTCATCATCACCCTGACCCATGCCATTGCACAACAAAACGTTGAAAACGCGATAACCGGTATCGTCATCGGCATCATCGCCGTGCTGACCATGGCGGGCTGCATATATCGTTTACGCAGGTGGACCTGAACCAGTTACAGGGTCTGTGCTTACCACGCTTGCATCGTGGATGATCTACTG
>CAZWAN010000196.1:0-2153 GCA_964631875.1 uncultured Flavobacteriaceae bacterium | reverse complement strand
AGTTGCCGGAGACAGGGCTGCTGCACCTCCTGGTCAAGCATACCTCCGCAGGCCTCACCCTCAATGAGAACGCCGACCCAACGGTCAGGACCGACTTCGAGACCGCATTCAACCGCCTGGTCCCTGAGGGAGCCGCGGATTATGTGCATACGCTTGAGGGTCCGGACGACATGCCCGCCCACATCAAATCCTCCCTTGTGGGACACTCGGTTACCATCCCCATCACAAGGGGACAACTGAACCTGGGCACGTGGCAGGGGATCTACCTTTGTGAGTTCAGGAATGCAGGAGGCAAAAGAAAGCTTCTGGCAACAGTTTTTTCCTGATCCTGCACGATACACAGGGGATGTCACCGAATGGGCGCCCCATGATGCGACCCTTTGCCAGGAATATGATCCCGGCAATTCGATTTATGCTTATTTTTGTATTCAATAACCCACGTCAACCTGACCCTATGAAAGTCTTTGCCTTTATCTCCGTATTGGTTTCATGCATCGCTTTGTCGTCGATGCTGGCCGCCCAGACCCCCATCGCTGTCGAAACAGAGGAAGTGAGCATGTCCAAAGGGAAACACAATGCCTACATTCTGACCATTCCCCAGGCCGATTATGAATCGAGCCTCAAGAACTGGAAAAAAGTGATCCGCCAGAAAACCAAAAACAAGATCGAGGAATCTGATCATGAACTGTTCATCTCAGCCACACAGATCGACCTGATCTACACTGCCCCTATCAACATTTATTCCTCGCTGATCAAGGGCGATTCAGCCCTCCGGCTCTATGCCATCTTCGAGATCGACAGCATGATGTTCGATTTCGAAAATTCCGAGAAGTCCATACGGGAAGAGAAAATAAACAGCCAGATCAGGCATTTCCTGTTCAATTTCGGTACCGAACAATATCTCTATGCCGTTGAAAAGGAACTGGAAAAGGAGGAGAATGCCCTCAAGGACCTGACAAAGGAGCTAACCAACATGGAAAAGGAGCAGCAGCAGGCCATGGAGGCCATCGCGGAGAACGAGCAGAACATCAGGAACTCGGAGGATGCGATCGCGGTGCATACTAACGATAACGAGCGCAAGGTCAGCGAGATCAATGCAAAAAAGGAGTCCATCGCGAATCTAGGCGATGACAAGGAGCTTCAGGACCAGGCAAACGACCAGTTGAAAGCGCTGGAGAAAGAAAAAAGGGATATCGAAAATCAAATGGAAAAGGAACAGAAGAACATCGTAAAATACAACTCAACCATTGACGCGATGAACAAGGCGGTGGAGGACATTCTTGCCCGGCAGGTCCAGAAAAAGGAACAGATCAGTTTACAGCAGGGTGTGGTGGAGGCTGTGCGGGCCAAACTCAACCAGATCAAGTGATGCTCAGGCCGATTTCCTGGCCAGCATCGAGAACCTGACTATTTCCGGGAAGAAAGCATTGAACTCCTCCCTGTACAGGTCGTAATCGTTCCTTAATTCCCTGACAGCATCGCCCATCCCCGATTCAAAAGGAGTCCTCCGGTCCATGCCGCGCAAGGCCCGTTCGAGCCCTTCGAAAGTGCCATATCCTTTCAGCCAGTTGTCCTTCGCCATGAAGGGCAGCATGTACCGGGTCTTTGCCGGCAGGATCATGAACCGTTTCATGATCAGCTTGTACATGCGCTGTGTGAAGGATTCAAGGGACTCGGTGCTGTGTTCGTCCCAGTTGGCCGACAGGAAATGGTCATAGAACATGTCGGTGATCACACCTGAATACTTCCGGTAGACAGGCAGGAGCCTGTTCTTGCTCATCAGGAACACAGGATGGGAATCGGTGAATGCGTCAATTCCCCTGTGCAGGTGAATCCCTGCCTGTATCCCTGCAGAATACTTCTCAATGGCCCTGCCTTTTACATGGTCGGCAATGAAATTGCCGATGATGATCTCTTCATCGTCGCCGGAAAGGTACAGGTGAGCAAGGAAATTCATTTGTTTATCAGATGCTGCAAAAGTAATAACAATCCTGTCCCGAAGAGGTTTATTTAGAACTGATATAGATAGTTCCAACCTTCCGAAACAAGAAATATTTATCTAATTTTGCTTGTCTCCTCAAACGCGTTTAGAGAATTGTAATTCATGGAAAAAACATTGTTATTGGGTGATGAAGCCATTGCACAGGGTGCCA
>CAZWAN010000195.1:0-2183 GCA_964631875.1 uncultured Flavobacteriaceae bacterium | reverse complement strand
GATTAGAACACAATGCTAACATTGTTTTTCTAACCGATGGAGGTTCTGAAAATGTAAATAATCAGGTCAAAATTTTCATGAATGATCCACAAATAAAGATGACTCATTTAATAGCTCAAAGAGATATTCAATTTTCAAATTCTAGTATCGAAGCTTTTAATAAAATTATTAAACATCAATTTCTATTGCCTTTAAAAATATCCAATGGGAAAATATTAGGTAAGGAATTGGACAAAGCTATTTTTATCTACAACAACATAAGGCCTCAATTTGGCCTTAAAGGAAATACACCTATAGAAGTTTATCAGGGAAATGTTCTCAATTTTGAACAATATAAAACACATTTTAAAGAGCATAAAAAACACAGGATTTTACAGCATCAAAAAAGTAATTGTAAAATCTGTCTTCCAAATTGATAGAAATTTTTCAAGTGATCTCAACAAATGATTCATCTTTGAAATGAGATAAAAAACACCTACTTTTCATAGATTCCCTTATAAGGGACAAGTTTTTGTAGAAACCTCGTGGAAATTGCAGGGGAACACGTCTTTGCGATGCTCGATGCCTTTATCAAGCAGACCAAGCTCCAAAACGTACTGCAATAAAAAACCGCCACTTGGGCGGTTTCCTTTTAGTTATAATTTATTTCCTGTATATCGAGTAATTCAACCTTCCCCTGATTACTCTTGAACATATACATATAGCTGTTGCCAAAATGAGTCCTGCTATCATATTTTACATTACGCTTATTTTCTCGTATTAATTCAGCAAAAAATATCCCGTCCTGTTGCTCCGTAAAGTAAATTTTTAGTTTAGCACACTTTTTCTTATTCAAGTCCAAAAGTGCCTTATCTATTGCATTACTCTTTTTATCGTTAATCACAATATCATAGTCTGATAGTTCTATATCGTTTTCAGTAAGTTGCTTTTTAAACATTTTACCCATTTTAGAAAAAACTATCAATTCATCAGATACGTGATATTTTTTAGGATTACTCGCATAAGCTTCATACTGATTAGAGCTGAAGATTATTTCAAGAGCTTTTTCATATTGTTCTGTTTGCGCTACTACCGCAAAAGGTAAAATCAAACAGCAAAGTATAATTATATTTCTCATATTTTAGAATGTAATATTCGTCGTCCTTCTAACGGGTCTGCCTCTTCTGTTAGTTGTTGGATAACTAAATCTAACTCTTGAATTACTACCAGAAGGCGTGGCTTGATAGTTGCTTCTTTGCCCATAGGGTCTTGCTCCTGCATTAGAAGGATTATTGTCTAACTCTTGCCTATAAACATTGACTCTATTCACTACTGGTCCTGTAGATGTGTCTCCAGGTGTTGTAGGGTCTGAATTAGAGCCTCCTGCCCCAGTATGCCTAAACTCGTGGAATGCCGTCATCCCAACTCCTAACGTTCTGTCATTCAATTCAGCAGGCGTTCCATTTATAAAATTGGTTATCTGACTATCTCCTAACCAAATTTGAGTACCACCGTTAGGCGTTGCAGAGTCATTGGGAGTTACACCAATATCAGTAACACCATTCCCATCAATATAACCTATTAAATCTGCTCTAGCGGATGCACTACCATTTTGTGTAGTATTTCCATTGGCATCTGTTGTTGTTGATACAATTGCATTGCCATTCGCATCTGTAGCATAACTCATTACTCCTGTATTAGAATCAACACTCAAAGTTAGCCCTGTTTGTTGTTGCCAATCATTAACTAATTGCTGTTGGTAATTAGTGCTATTAGCATTATCATAAACAGCAACTTGAGCAACCCTCACACTATCTCCAGCAATCTCTCTAAAATAAATGGGATTGTTTCTGGAAAAATGATATGGTGTATCCTCATAGTACTTTTCAGCAAACCTGTCTATCTTGTTAAAGCGTGCGATTGCAGGGTCATAATCCCTCCAACCAAAGGCGTAGGTGTTTTTTCCAAGCTCTTTTTCTTCCTCTTTTCCTTGATAAGTCTGATAGTTGTTTTCTGTGCCAACAATCGTATTGTTGTAGCCCTTGTGCTGTAACCCAAAGGGATAATAATTATTTTCTTCTACAATTTGCAAATCAATTGCGCCAATATTTTGGTTTTTATCTGTATAAGAAAGCCTGATATTGCCCAGGTGGTCTCCATTTAAACCAATTTTTTGTAAATCGGTCGCTTTTTTTCGGTGGACG
>CAZWAN010000194.1:0-2210 GCA_964631875.1 uncultured Flavobacteriaceae bacterium | reverse complement strand
CAACCCGCTGACAATCCCTTTTATTTTTCAAAAGAGCTTAAAAATGAACTGGACACCCTCAAAGTTACTCGGCACACTAATGAAAAAACTGAATTGGCAACGCTATTAGAGGAATCCAATACAACCGCTTTCCTCGTTATTAAAAACGATACCCTACGCTATGAAAAATACCTCAATGGTTACGATGAAAACTCCATCAACACTTCCTTTTCAGTAGCAAAATCTATTACATCCCTTCTTGCGGGTGTGGCGATTGATGAAAAACTTATAGAAAACATCAACGATCCGATTGTAAAGTACCTTCCTGAATTATTGAATACTGACCCTGATTACAACAAAGTAACTATCTCATACTTATTGGATATGCAAAGCGGCATTCAATTTAAAGATCATGATTTGCCATGGGGGGATAAGCCAAAGGCGTATTATTCTCCCCACTTAAGAGAAAAAGTGATCTCGTTGCCGCTAGAGTTTGAGCCTGGAACTAAATTTAAATATAACTCTTACAATCCCATATTCGTTGGAATGATACTTGAAAAAGTCACCCATAGTCCACCGGCAAAATATTTTGAGTATAAAATTTGGGATGAACTGGAAATGCAGTATTCGGGTTCATGGAGTATGGATAGCGAAAAATCGGGAATGACAAAAATGGAAAGCGGACTTAATATCAGAGCGATTGATTTTGCAAAGTTGGGGCGTCTAGTGCTAAATGGTGGGAACTGGAATGGAAAGCAAATAATTTCCAAGGAATGGATGAAGTATAGTTTTGAAATTTCCGAGGAATTCAAAGTAGCGGAATACGCAGAGGATTTATATTATCGAAACTTTTGGTGGATCTATGCAAATAAAGAAAAGGGTGGTTATAACATTAAGTGTATCGCTGGAACAGGGCATTTAGGGCAATATTTGTTTATTTTCCCAAAAGAAAAAATCGTTATTGTTAGAATGGGAAAAGACAATGACAGAGTTGATTCGTGGAGGAAGCTATTCGAAGAAATAGTAGTTGCCATTGAAAAAACCGCACACAGTGACACTTAATTCCGTTCTTTCCCTTAACAAGCCTTGAAGCAACAACAGTGAATAGGTTGCTCGGCATAGCGTTACATGTTAGGAGTACAACAGATGTTTTAAGTTTTACCATTAAATTTTAATAACCAACAAATTCGAAATTTTAATGATAAAAAGCCTTACGAACAAATTATTAGTAGTCAATCTAATTTTGGTACTACTTGGCGTAATAATTTATCTGCTAATTGTGGATGTCGAGTACAGTGATGACCTTTTGTATTTTCCAGTTTTATTGGTTCTAATTTTTGCAGTGTCATCGGGTGGAGTTTTTGCTGGAATCGTAGAAAGGAAATTTAACGTAGCTAAAACCACTATTGGAATCATAGGGAATTCGATTCTACTGTTAATCCTTTTCACATCGTTTATAATGGCTATTGAAAATTATTGATTTTCTTTAATTGATTGAAAGAGAATTATTCTGGTTTTAGCATTAACTATCCAATCGTCCGCAGACAAAAAACAGAAACTAAAAAAATGACGGAAAATTTCACGTGGAATATCCAAAAAGCGGGATATGACTTTGACCAGTATGATTTAAAAGGTCAAACTGACTATCGGAACTTTATCCGAGAATTTGAACAATTTCCATGGAAAGAACAATTGAAAATGGCAAGTGAAAATCCTGATAAGGTTTCACCAACACTTGCGGTTACGGACGACAAAGAAAATAAAACTTTTTGGGTTTCTATTGCAGGTGACCAAAATGAACAAGGTTATATTATTGGCTATGTATATCCTAAAATGAAAAAAGGATTTTTTGGGCTTGGCAAAGAAAATCAAGTAAAGTGGCTTGAAATGTTTTTAACACAAGATGGGGAATTAATAAAAAGACTTTATCAATTACTATTCGACCGACAATATGACAAGCTGTATGCGGAATTAAACCAACTTGAAAAGTTTGGTGAAATGGAAGCTAAAAACTGAATAAAAGTAGTGTTACAACTACGCATAGTTTCCGCCCCGTCCTAGACCACGCCTCCCAAGAAGGGAGTACCGTCTGTCTCGTTTCTTGATTCTTGACTCTTGCTTCCGAAAAGAAAACCCACAACCGAAAGGAGCGCTAAAAATTGTCCAGTGAACAATTTAGGTCTCGACTCCGCTCGACCTGACATCGGTCAACTCACAACCCACAACCCACA
>CAZWAN010000193.1:0-2232 GCA_964631875.1 uncultured Flavobacteriaceae bacterium | reverse complement strand
GAGCTTTGCGGGTCGAGTTCAAAATCGTATTTATATGAAATTGATTATTCGGTTTATCCGGAAAAAGTGCTTCCAAATACTACCCTTGACGGGACAGATTTTACGGTCCGGAAAGATATGAAGATTACCGAAGAGGAGTATACCTTCATACCAACAAAAGACCTTCAATTTTGCTATGCCGAAACCCTTATTGGCTATGTTGAGAGTCCGGTGAACTCAAAATTCACGCTTTTTGATAATGAAGGCAGACTGTTGGTTGCGTCTGAAGGAAGGAATCAGGATGATTTTTGGGGATACTCACCAACAATCTTCGCCTCGATAAAATATATTCTTCGAGCCAACGAAGTATATACCCTTAAAAGAGAGATTATAGTTGGGGGTAAATCAACAAACTACTTGTCAAATGCTGATGGCTCGGATCTGCATTTTCCAATACAATATGAAGACATTTCCATAGTAGGTGCAAAATTCTTTGACGGTGCAAATGAGCTGGATGTCTCAGGCATACCCATGATCAATTTAAGTTTTGTTAAATAATCTAAAATCCAAAAATCATGAAAAATTATGTGTTATTTATTGCTTTAGCCATTTGCTTACTCAATTGCGATGACGATGATAATGATTTTGTAAATCCGTCACCGGTAAAAGAAGTATTGTCTCCTGAAATATTTTTAAAATGGAATAATCTGCTCCAAAAAATCTATACATTTACTCCAGACAAGGGACTTCCTCCTCCCATTATTTCGAGAATTTTTGCCATGTATCATTTGGCAATGCACGACGCATTGAATTCTGTAGACCAAAGGTATGATAACTATGCATCCACTACCTTTGATAGTACAGCCGATCCTAATATTGCCTTGAATCAAGCCGTATACGAGGTTTTTACTGCGATAGGTTTTAAAGAAGGGCCTCCAAAGGCGTCTGTGGATAGTTTATACCAGTCCGTCCTTGGTTCAGTTATTAATGGATCATCCAAAGATAATGGGATAGCGCTTGGCAAGGCAGTAGCCTCGGCTATATTGACTACCCGCGAAGCGGATGCTCCCTATTTGGCCCCACTTTATCCCACCAAAGAATCAGGAACAATTCCGGGGAAATACAGATACCTTCCGGTTAATAATTTGGGATTGGGCTATGCGCTTGGAGGTTTTCATTTGTTGAAACCATTTGCCATTCCAAGTGGAGACGCCTTTCCGGTTTATGCACCCTATAGAGTGAATACACCGGAGTACACCAAAGATTACAACGAAGTAAAATTGGAGGGAGCTAAAGTGCCATTGGAAAACCTAAGTGATCAAAAACATATAGGTATTTTCTGGGCTGAGAACAGCTCGAGAGGATGGAATGAAGTGGCTAGAAAAGTGTATGCTAAAAAGAATAACAACATGGATGCATTTGAGACTGCTCGACTCTTTGCATTGCTGCATGTGGCCATTGCCGATGCCTATATTTCTGTATTTGACTCTAAGATGCACTATTATTATTGGAGACCTATTTCTGCAATTCATGAAGGTGATGACGATGGAAATCCCAATACAGCAGGTGATTTGAATTGGGAACCTCAGCTGCCTACTCCCCCTGTAGGTGAATATCCTTCTGCTCATGCCATGACAGGATCTGCGGCTGGAGTAGTTCTTATCCAGGAATTTGGAGACGAAGTGTCATTTACCACTAACAGTGGATACATATCTGGAACCAGATCATTCAACAATATATATGAGGCTATTTTAGAAAATTCACTTTCCAGAATTTATATCGGTTATCACTTTAGAAAGGCGGTAGAAGTTGGTGAAGAAAAGGGTTATGAAATTGGTGTATATGTCTATGAAAATGCCTTAAAGAAAAAATAGACGATCCAAATAAATAGTATGCATTGCTCCTCTGTTTATGAGGAACAATGCATTTTTTATACTCGGGTGATAATCTTTTATGAATAAACTAAATTTGCCTTCAAACACCAAGGTAAATAAATGAAATACACACTGAAAAAGTTAAATAATGACGTTTTAATCAGTAGTTTAGTTTATAAGATTTTGCAGTAATTTTTTTATCTTTTTTTCAAAAATAAATATGGAGATCAAATTCATCACCTGTTCAAATCTTTCGCAAAAATCCATTCGTCTATAAAATCAACCTCTTTATCTCTTAAATTCCAGCGTATATCTCTTAAATATTTTTTGAGGTTTTGTTTAGGCTAATTTTAATGTAAACAAAACCTTAAATCATGAA
>CAZWAN010000192.1:0-2261 GCA_964631875.1 uncultured Flavobacteriaceae bacterium | reverse complement strand
CGTCCACCGAAAAAAAGCGACCGATTTACAAAAAATTGGTTTAAATGGAGACCACTTAGGGAATATAAGACTATCTTATACAGATATCAACCAAAATATTAGTACCGTAGATCTGGAAATTGTAGAAGAAAATAATTATTATCCCTTTGGCTTGACACACAAGGGTTATAATGGAGGTACTAATGGAAATAGGCACCATAAATACATGTTTGGCGGCAAAGAATTACAAGACGAAATAGTTGGCAGCAGCAGTTTTGAGGTATATGATTTTGGTGCAAGAAACTACGACTCAGCTCTTGGGCGCTGGATGAACCTTGACCCACTCGCAGAAAAAATGCGTAGGCACTCGCCTTATAACTATGCCTTTAATAATCCAATTTATTTTATTGATCCTGATGGGATGGCACCAGATGATTGGATAAAGCACAATGGAAATATTGTCTGGGATAAGAATGTGACAAGTGCAAATGATTCAGATTTGAAAGAAGGAGATTCCTATTTGGGTAAAGCGGTAGTCGTTTTCCAAGGATCAAAGGAAGAAAGTCTTGGTAAGGTTAATGGAAGGGGAAACATAAATGCGAGTGATTCAAAAACCGCAGAGGTAACAGTTTATGGCCCAGGAGGTGAAGATGATATTACGACTGGGCTAGTTGGATTTACAATGACATCGAATTCTGAAAAATTTGTACCTATTGAGGAAGGAGAATATATTGCAACTAAAAGGGAGGACCCGGGCTCAGGTGATTTGCCAAAACACTACCAAATGTTTACGAAGGATGGAAGTGACAAATTGCCAACAATGGATGGCCAACTAAACAATAAACCTTATCAAAATCAAATAGATCGAAACGGTAATCCATACAAGGATGCAATTTTTATCCATCGAACAAATAATACTGGCGCTGCAGATGGGGGTGTTTCAACAGGTTGTCTATTACTTAGCCCTGCCTCTTATGAAATTTTTGATTCGAAAATGAGCCAATTAGGTTACGGATCACCTTTCTCGGTAATTTTAAATAGAGATTAAAGATGAAATTTTTTTTAAGTTTTTTTATAACGATTGCTATTTCCTATACATTTTCGCAAAGCAATTCATATGAGTTTGGAATTTATATTCATGATTCTAATTATCTTATCTATCGAAGCTACGATCAAGACTTTAATTTGGTATCTGAAGATACATTGCAAAGAAGTGTCGATCAACCTGGTTTCAATCAAAATGGAGAATTTTTCGTATATACCGAATACAATAAGTATGTTGAAAATAAGTTAGCGGAATCCTACATATATTTCAAGGATGAATTAAAATTAACTACGAACCAAGAGATTGATGAGTATCAATGTATTTCCTCCCATTCTAATGATGTAATTTTATTAAATTCCCCCTCAGATAATGAGAGATTTAAAAACTTTATAGCTTTTAAATCCTCAGGGAAACAAATAATTGAAGACCAATTAAAGGGTAGTGAATCCAAACTTCCCAATTTTTATTTTATTGCCAATGAATTTAAGCCGCGTTCACAGAATAATAATTTATACTTCAATTATATAATATATAACCCGCAATCTGCTGATCAAAAAAAAGTCGATTCATTTGAAGGAAGTGATTTTAACGAGATCAAACACATATGGTCATTTTATCCGAATAGAACAGTATGGAAATCAGATTCTGAACTAACTTATCTTGCGTACATTCGATTAGAAAATGGTCGCACTATCCATAGAATATATTTATATAATATTAAATCCAATCAAAAAATTATCTGGAAGGAATTTGAACTACCTTATTTAAGAAAGAACTTAGATTTTAGATACGTAATTGTCAATGATAATACGATTATAATGAGTTATTCCAATTCAATTTTTGAAATAGACGGTACTAATAATGTAAAAAATCTAGGTGAAATTGAAGGTGATATTTCTGGTATAAGTAAAAAATAGGATTCGACCCCCCCGCTCCCGCGCGAATCCTTTCGCGTGGTAAGTAGAATAAAAACACAAAGCACGCTCTAAAAAGTGTGCTTTTGTATTTATAAAGCAGCAGTATTATTAACGAAACTGTTTACAAAGTATTGCATATGATAAGAATGGCAACATTACCAATTTATTAAGAAAAGGGCATGTTGCTCCAAATCCGGTATCGGACAATAGTACTAATTTTGGTACGATGGACAATTTGGTTTATACCTATGAAACCACGAGCAACAAGCTCAAACAGATGTATGCAGACCTGGCCTTAGACAACAAGATTCTGAAGGATG
>CAZWAN010000191.1:0-2308 GCA_964631875.1 uncultured Flavobacteriaceae bacterium | reverse complement strand
AGTCTAACGTTCCCTAAATGGTCTTTGTATTGGTATGTGTACCTAAAACCGGCGTTGTAATTAGTAACGTCTATAGGCTCTGCATAACCCTCCGGGGTGTTTAAAAATTGAAGCTGGTTGCTTTCGTAAATATAATTACCCGCGTAATCTGTGTTAATACCGTTCACTGTTTTTCTAAGTTTTACTCCTGTGGCATCGTAAAAGTAAGAAATATTTTGTCCGCTTATGGTAACAACCGTTGGTAAATTTAAGTGGTTGTAGCTAATATTGGTAATTCCTTTGTTGGCATCGGATATCATGTTTCCGTTGGTGTCGTAGCTATAGTCATCAGCAGTATCGCCTGCTGTATTTACTGCGTCGTCTTTAAATCCAAATTGGTCTATACTAGCCGCATCAGCTACTTTTAGAAGCTTATTACTGGTGGGTTGGTAAGTATAGGTCAAATCATCCATTATGCCAAAACTAGTAAATGTAGCATTTCTGTGACCCTGTCTTTTCAGTTTAAGAATATTACCATTTTTATCGTAGGTTACATTGGTGAGGTTATAGTTTGAACTATTGGCAGTAGCATTAACTATTCTATTAAGCGCATCATAACCATACCTATACCATCGGAGTACGTTGTCATTTTGGGTTTTCCATTCTGTTTCAGAGATATTCCCATTGTACAATTTTGTTCCAGAATGGTTCACTGTATTGTAATTGAGGGTAAAATCAAAAAGATCATTGTCGTTATTGGAATCCATGTTGATGTTTTTTAGCCAACCACGGATGTTGTAGGCATAGTCAATGGTTTGTATACCTTTGCTATTATCTACAATTACTAAATCTTTAATTTTTTTACCACCGGTATAGAAGGATGCGTCACCATATAGTGATCCAGTAGATGTTTGGGTTGATGTGTAGAATATTTCTCCATTCTTTTTGTAATAAATTTTATTACCAACTCTTTCTACCCTAAAAACATCTTCTGCTGCATAAGTACCAAAAGTACCTTTTGATGATCCTGATTCATAAACCATAACCGTTCCACTTGGACTATTATATATGGCAAAATGAATGGTATTGTAGTGAGCATTTGTATTTGAAGTTGACAAACCTAACATGGCCCTGGTATTATTTTCCATAGCCTCATATTCTATATAACCGTCTTGGGCAAAATACCCATTTGTAGCAAGTCCGGCATTACCCCAATTGTTTGAAGTAGTTTTTGTAATAACATCATTAGATAAAGAAAGTCCCGTAACATCTTTAAAACCTCCTGCTGTACCGTTATCAATTAACTTACTTGTTAATTGACCCAGATCATCATAATTGTTATGTAAAATTCGCCTTGAATTTTGGTTACCTATTTTTTGTATTTGAGCTATCAGCCTTCCCATATGGTCATATTCAAAACGATCAATTGTAACAAGTGAGACACTATTTTTAGTGTGGGTTGTAGTAGATTGCTCTATTTTTCCCGTAAAGTCCAATTTATTTTCAATAATATCCGTTGTACCAAGAAAATCATTTTTACCATAAACATAAATAGCTCTTCCTTTATCATCGTAGTATGTAACACCGGTAATCCAGTTAGATGAACCAAGTACTTTTACTTTTGAAACTGTTGGTAAACCTTTTACATTTGTTGTTGTGGGTGTTCCATAAACGGTACCGGGATTGCCCCCCCCACTAATATCCACATAATTGTCATAATAGTTGATATTAAGAACTTCTGAAACAGTGGTAGGATAGGTACTATTATTATTATAATAAATAGGCACACCACCCAAAGTTGTAGATGATGTTCTGCTTGTTACCCACTGATTTGTTGTGCCGTTGGCGCTATCTTGTAATGTTGTTCTGCTAGTACCTGCACTAACATTGGTAATACCAGTAAAAGCAACTCTACCAAAAGCATCATATTTAGTAAATAACCATTTGTTTTGTGTTTTTAGGTTGTCATCCTGAGTCATTATTGGTTGGTCAAGTTTATTATAAACAATGTATTCCCAACCTTTACCAGGTATTTTCTTTTCTACCAATCTGTTTCTATTATCATATTTATATTGATAACATAACTCCGCTAGTTCTGTTGCATTTGGTATGCCACCCTGAGGTTCAGATTTAGGGGGTAATACATAGGTTAAATTGCCAAAATCGTCATAGACATAGTAAGTATCATAGGTTGCATTTGGTTCACCTGAATCAATTATGTCTCCATCCCCATTTAGATCTACACTGCCATAAGTTCTTTTTAAAATCACTCTGCCTTGTTTGTCTTTAAATTCTTCGGTAGAGTGGGCAGTAGATCCACTACTATTGT
>CAZWAN010000190.1:0-2333 GCA_964631875.1 uncultured Flavobacteriaceae bacterium | reverse complement strand
AAGGGCTTTCAAATTCTTGAAAGCCCTTTGTTTACTAGTAGCGGGAACAGGACTCGAACCTGTGACCTTTGGGTTATGAGCCCAACGAGCTACCTACTGCTCTATCCCGCGATATGGACGGCAAAGATACATAATAAATACGATAGAAAGCAAGTGTTTTTAAAAATAAAAAAAGCCGGCAAATTATATTGCTGGCTTTCAATTAAATATGTGTTTCAATTTCAGATTACCCGTTCATAGACATCAAAAACTCATCATTGTTTTGGGTGTATTTTATTTTTTCACTTACAAATTCCATCGCCTCTATCGGATTCATGTCGGCTAAGAATTTCCTTAAAATCCACATGCGTTGAATGGTGTTTTCGTCGAGTAATAAATCGTCTCGTCTTGTACTTGATTTCACCAAGTCAATAGCCGGGAATATTCTTCTGTTTGCAATATTTCTGTCTAACTGAAGTTCCATGTTACCGGTTCCTTTAAACTCTTCAAAGATAACTTCATCCATTTTTGAACCTGTATCTGTCAAAGCTGTAGCAATGATAGATAAAGATCCGCCATTTTCTATATTTCTGGCAGCACCAAAAAATCTTTTGGGTTTATGAAGCGCATTGGCGTCAATACCACCTGATAAAATTTTACCCGAAGCAGGAGCCACGGTGTTATAGGCTCTCGCCAAACGAGTAATGGAATCGAGCAGAATCACAACGTCATGACCACACTCTACTAATCTTTTTGCTTTTTCAAGTACAATATTGGCTACTTTAACATGCTTATCGGCAGATTCGTCAAACGTAGAGGCAACAACTTCACCTCTCACATTTCTCTGCATATCTGTTACCTCTTCAGGTCGTTCGTCAATTAGCAATATAATCTGATATACTTCAGGATGATTTGCGGCTATGGCATTCGCAATATCTTTTAATAAGATTGTTTTCCCCGTTTTCGGTTGGGCTACGATCATTCCTCTTTGACCCTTGCCAATTGGAGAAAAAAGGTCAATAATTCTGGTTGATTTGGAACTTCCTTTTTCCGCCAAATTAAATTTGGAGGTTGGGAATAAAGGAGTGAGGTGTTCGAAGGAAACTCTGTCTCTTACGATACTTGGATCTAATCCATTAATCAGAAATACCCGAATCAACGGGAAATATTTTTCACCCTCTTTTGGAGGTCTCACATTGCCTCGAACGGTATCGCCGGTTTTTAATCCAAATAATTTGATTTGCGACTGTGATACATAGATATCATCCGGTGATGATAAGTAATTGTAATCCGACGATCGCAAAAAACCATAACCATCAGGCATGATTTCTAAAACACCTTCGCTCTCGATGATTCCGTCGAATTCAAAATCGGGATCCCGATATTTATTACGATTTTTGAATTCTTGATTCTGCTTTTTCTGCTTTTGATCTTTATTGTGATGTGGGTGCTTTTGCTCTCTATTCTCTCCCTGATTTGCGTTTTGACTTTCTCGTGGAGGTGCTGGCCTATTTTCGGTTTTTTCCGTCAATAGATCTGAAGATTTCTTTTCCGTACCCCCTTGTCTCTTTTGATGGTGACTGAATTCTTTTTGAGAAGGTTTAGGTTGATGCGCCAATTGCACATCATTCTTTGCTTCATGCTTTTCTTCTTCCATTTTAGGCGTCACATCACTTTTAGGCTCAGTAACTTTATTTTGATAAGGTACTTTTTCTTCTTGATTGAGAATTCTTTTCCTTTTTGATTTTGGCTTTGCTGTCTCCTCTTTGCTAATTGGCAGTGGGTTTGCCGCTTGTAAGTCTAGAATTTGATAAACTAAATCTGTTTTTTTTAATTGGCGGAATTTTGGAACCCCGACACTTTGAGCGATTTCTTGTAATTCTAAAAGCTTTTTGTCTTTGAGCTCTTCGATTTCAAACATCATAAATATAAGGTGTTAAATAATATATTGCGAAATGGACTGCCTTAGGGGGAGTTTGTTAGAGTATTTTAGTAATTGTAAAAGAAAAATTGTAAGATGAAGTAAATTACAAAAATTTTCGATTCGATGTGGCAATATTACAAAATTAATTTCAAATAAAATATTTATTTCTTAAAAAGATTGGTGTATTTTTGCCCTTTTAATCGAGAAAATGATTCAGAGAATTCAAACGTTATATTTTTTATTGGCTGCGGTGAGCAGCGGTGTTTTGAGTCTTTTTTTACCATCATATATATATAATGGTGTACAAGTTAAATTAGGGGAATTATTGATAAGTGATAATACGTGGTTTGTTTTAATGGGAGGCCTGTTTGTTTTATCTGCAATTTTATCAATCATTAATTTTCGATTCAAAAAGGCAAATTCAATACAA
>CAZWAN010000189.1:0-2334 GCA_964631875.1 uncultured Flavobacteriaceae bacterium | reverse complement strand
TAAATTGTTTTCATTATAGATTGTATGGTTTATCAAATATAATTTTTTTGACTTTTTGAGAAAAGAAAAACCTAATTAAGTTAAAGTTAAGGTTCTAGTCTCTCTATTTTCCAGTTGTAATCATCCTGTAATTCAAATCTTATTCTGTCGTGCATGCGGTTTGGTCTTCCCTGCCAGAACTCAATTGATTGGGGTCGCACCAAAAGACCTCCCCAGTGTGGAGGTCTCGGGATATCTTTATTTTCGAATTTCTTTTCATAGAAAACTAATTTTTTATCAAGTTCTTCACGAGAAGCGATAACTTTACTTTGATCTGATGCCCATGCACCTAATTTACTTCCGGTAGGGCGCGATTCAAAATATCCATCTGATAAATTAGGAGCAATTTTCTCTGCTACTCCTTTTATAATGATCTGTCTTTCTAATCCTTCCCAAAAAAAAGACAAGCAAACTTTTGGATTATTTTCTATGGCTTTTCCTTTTTCAGAGGTGTAATTGGTATAAAAAATAAATCCTTCCCAGGTATATCTTTTGAGCAGCACAACTCGGGTTTTTGGGAATCCGTCTAAACCAATCGTAGAAACGTGCATTGCATTAGATTCTTGAATCCCATCGAATTCATCTGCTTCTATATACCATTTTTGAAAAAGCTCCATGGGATTGTCTGAAATATTTTCTATCAACAATGCATTTTTGTCGTAGTTCATCCTGTAATGACTCAAGTCTTTTTCCATCAGTCTATTCTTCTTTTTTTGGCTCTGAAATCAAAAATAAACTTAAAAAAGTAAAAAGTCCGTTGATTATTAAAATTTCATAACCGAATTGATAACCCTCTATCATTCTGTCTATATTTTTATCGATATAGTAGGTGAAAATTATGGAAAGTATACAAATGACAGGCAGGAATTTTTCATTGATCATTTTTTTTGAATACAAACCGAATGCGAATAAACCCAATAAGGGGCCATACGTATAAGAGGCCACGGTTAACAAACTGTTGATGACGTTATCTTTGAGTAGATATCTGTAACTTATTATGATAAGTATAAGTAAGACGGATAACAGAAAATGGACGCGCTTCCTCTTTTTCTTGGAGATGGTTTCATTTTTTTCAGTATTTAAAATATCGATACTAAATGACGTAGTTAGTGAGGTAAGGGCGCTATCTGCGCTGGAATAGGCCGCTGCGATTAAACCAACAATGAATAGAACAGCGATGGGAAGCCCCAAACTTCCATTAAGAGCTATTTCAGGAAACAAAAGATCAGTTTTTATATTTCCATTGATTTGAGGCACAGCAATTCCCACTTTATCTGCATAGATAAAAAGTAAGGCTCCCAGAAACAAAAAGAGGAAATTGATTAAAAGCAATACGAACCCCAAAGAGATAACATTCCATTGGGCCTCTTTTACATTTTTGCAGGTAAGGTTTTTTTGCATATTGTCTTGGTCTAAACCAGTCATCGCTATAGCGATGAACATACCTCCTAAAATGGATTTTATCCAGTATTTTTTATCAAGCCAATCATCGGCAAATATAATCCGACTGTATTGTTGATAAGACTCAGTTTTGATCAATTCAAAAAAGGAAAATTCAAGTTTATTTAGAATAATCCAGATAGAACCAAAAAGAGCCAAAAGCATAAATATAGTTTGCACTACGTCTGTATAAACAATTGTTTTAATGCCACTTTTAAATGTATAAAGCCAGATCAGAAGGACAGAGAAAATAACGGTCACTTCAAATGGAACCTTCCAGGCATCCAAAATAAAATATTGTAATACAGATGCAACGAGGAAAAGTCTGAAAGAGGCAATTAACATTCTCGAAACAAAAAAGAAAATGGCTCCTGTTTTTTGACTGATCAAGCCAAAGCGCTGCAGAAGATATTCGTAAATAGAGGTAATATTTAACCTGTAATAAAGTGGGATCAAAACTGAGGCGATGATTAAGTAACCCAGTAAATAACCAAAAACAATTTGCATATAACTAAACTGTGTACTTTGGACCCATCCGGGCACTGAAATAAAAGTGACACCCGAGAGAGAAGCCCCAATCATACCGAAAGCGACCATATACCATTTCGACTTTTTGGAAGCCCTAAAAAATGCAAGATTGCTGTCGTCTTTGCTCGTTAACCAGGAAATGAAAATCATTAAAATGAAGTAGGCTAAAACAATTAAAAAAAGCTGTATGGGGCGCATTATTTAGATGAAAACAGGATTGTTCAAAAAAAACAAAGATACCTTTTAATGATAATTTTAATCGCTTATATTTGAATAAAAATTTTATAATGGGGGCAAATAAAAGAATACTTTCTGTGGATATTTTCC
>CAZWAN010000188.1:0-2346 GCA_964631875.1 uncultured Flavobacteriaceae bacterium | reverse complement strand
GCTTCAACGGTCGCCTTCGCGACGAGCTGCTGAACGCGGAGATCTTCGAGGACCTGCTGGAGGCGAAGTCGCTCGCGTCGCACTGGCGTCACGAGTACAACCACCGGAGGCCGTACACTTCGCTAAGGTACGCCCCGCCTTCGGTCTACGCATTTCGGCTTGCCGCCGCTCCGCTCGGGGCTTCGCCCCTTCGCTCCGCGTAGGCAAGCCGAGGAATCACGTCTGTCTTGGAAACCACCCGACTCTCATAACGCTGGACCAGAGAGTGGGGGCAGGTCACCCCCCTTTCTGCTCCTGTAGGTCAGCGGTCAGAGCCGGCCGCTCATAACGGGTAGGTCGTAGGTTCAAATCCTACCGGGAGCACCACATCATCACGGATGATCTTACGATGCACAAACAAGTTCTCATTCTCAGAACAGATCTCAGTATGCGTCGCGGCAAGGAAATCGCGCAAGGCGCTCACGCCTCCATGAAAGCCATGCTGGATAACAAGGATCATCCTGACGTCATTGCCTGGCTCTCGGGGCCTTTCACGAAGGTCGCCGTCGGCATAGAAGGTGAAGTAGCCCTGCTCGACCTCGTTGCAAAAGCAAGCAAAGAAGGCATCATTACCGCGGTCATCGAAGATCAGGGTCGAACAGAGTTTCACGGGGTCCCCACGATCACGGCAGCTGCCATAGGACCGGCATCTGCTGATCGCATCGATCAAATCACCGGTCATCTGAAACTCAGATGACCTCACCTTTGCGGGTGTAGCTCAATGGCAGAGCCGAAGCCTTCCAAGCTTAAGACGTGGGTTCGATTCCCAGTACCCGCTCCAGATTTCTCAGGAGATGCCTTGTATCTCCTGAACATCGGTTCTCGTGTCCGGTTATCATGATCTCTCGGTTGACAGCTGTCGGAACCTCTGATCTTTGGCCGCGGGCTCGCGAACTTCGGACTTCGGCGGCTTGATCGCCCTCGCCTGCCGCGAGGGGCGAACGGGACATCACACTCGGGGGCGCCTGCCCCGAAGGCAATCAGGGCCGCGGTGTCTGGCCAGGTGGCCCGGAGGTTCAGGCTTCTCTTGAGGTTTCAGGCGGTGATCGTCAGGACGAAGTCGAAGGTGTTGCGTAGCAGACCTCGGTATCTCGTGCGGCGGTAGCCGAGTTGCTGCTTCAGCATCGCGAACGGATGCTCGACTCGGGCTCGGCACCTTGCCACGAGCGGTGGCCATGGTCGTCTCCTGATGCGCCCGTGCGGACGCATCAACTCATTCTCATGAAGGCTGTGCGGTTGCGCGATTGATCAGAGATCCCGCTTGTCAAGTGGTTAGGGGGTGGCCTATGTTCCCCTCTCCCGGCGTGGTCCATGCATCCCGGGCGGCCCGCTCCCCCCGTCACGGAGACCAAGAGTGCCATCGCCAACACCCCACAACAGCGTACGGGACGATCCGAGAGTGAGGCACTATGCGTCTTGGCGCTCACTCCTCCGCCACTTTGTCGCGATTTTTGCCCCGCCAAGTCTGACAACACTCGGATCACCGCCGCTGGAGGTGTTCGAAGTGACAGATGCGATCATCGGTCGAAAACAGATCTGGTTGAAAATCAAGCGATGGCCAGACAACACCGAGGACTGGGTCGGGGGACGGACGCACGAGATGTACGGCATGTGCCGCAGGCCCGACGGCGGCTTCCAGGTTGCCGGCGACAAGTTCATTCTCATCGGATCGGATCAGCGGTTTATCGATAGTATTATCGAGACGCTGACCCCCAGCTTTGACCCGCCGGCTCTGCAGGATCTGAGGACACGTCTCGCAAGCCCACGGGACGATGTCATGCACGAGTGGTAGACGCAAAGCCGATTCGAGATCGACGCGACCATCGAACATAGCCCGCTATAGGATTCCGTGCGGGTTGAAGCGGTCCTCGGGTAGAGGTCGAGCGTCGCTTCAACCCACACGGATTCCTGAAGCGCCTCTTTCTTGATTCGGGCTCCGCTGCGCCGAGCGAGGCGCCTGTGAACGCATCGTGTGCGTGTTGCCGCTGTCTGCGGAGCCGGCTTCTGAGTCGTCCGGCCTGACGAGTTCACGACGAAGATCACGAAAAACACGAAGAACAGGAATGAGCAGAGAGAGACCGGTCGCGCGACCTAGACCGCTTTCGTTTCCGGTCTCTTCGTGTCCTTCGTGGTTCAAAGTGGTTGCGGCAAAGCGGCGGGTGTTCCGGCGATCCGACGACGCGCTTGCGCCGCAAGGTGCACCATGAACGGCCTCACTTGAGCGGGGCCACGGCCGACTCGCCGGACACTTCCGCCGCCTCGCCCGCCGCGTCGAAGTTGACCCAGCCCTGCCAGACGCCGATCGCC
>CAZWAN010000187.1:0-2365 GCA_964631875.1 uncultured Flavobacteriaceae bacterium | reverse complement strand
AACGAAGGGTTTATCGGCGGCGCAAACCGGGGCGCGAGTGCTGCTCGTGGCAACCACCTTCTGTTTCTGAACAACGATACCGTTGTTCGACCGGGGTCCATTCGCGCGGCTCTCGATCGGCTCGCCTCCCAACCGAGTATCGGAGCGGTCGGTGCTCGAGTCGTGATGGCCGACGGGCGGCTGCAGGAGGCTGGCAGCGTGGTCTGGCGAGACGGAACCGTCGAGCCATGGGGGCAGGGAGAGGATCCAGCGTCCCTGAGTTTTTCGACCCCCCGTTCGGTCGACTATTGCACGGGGGCGTTCCTTATGGTACGGCGAGACGCGTTCGAATGCCTCGGCGGCTTCCGCGAGGATTACAGCCCAGCCTATTATGAGGAAGTCGACCTCTGCTTTCGACTGCGATCGGAACTCGGGCTGGAAACGATGTACGAACCCGCAGCGATCGTGCACCATTTCGTGTCGGCGAGCGACTCTGGAAGCGGCCAGCAGAGCGAAGATCTGAGCAGAGCCAATCGGATCAAGTTCATCCACCTCAACGGCAGAGCACTGGAGCGGCAACCAGACTGGGCTGAGTCGAGCCTCTTTGCCGCCAGTGACCGGGCCCGCACCCGTCCATGCGTTTTGGTCATCGATGATTTCGTACCCCTCGACATGTACGGGTCGGGCTGTCCCCGGATGCGCGAGATAGTGCGTGTACTCCTCGATCTCGGAAACTTCGTGACCATCTACGCAGCGAACGCTGTTTCCTATCTCAACCCAGCCGAATTGGGCGACCTTCCAGACCAACACCTCGAGATCGTGAATCACGCTGGACGCGCCGGTTTCGAGGGATTCTGGCAGCACCGCAAAGGAAGCTATTCGCACGTGGTCGTAAGTCGCCCTCACAACATGCAGTGGCTCGACGCCCTTGGCATCGACTTCTCACCGGCGCGGTTGATCTACGATGCCGAGGCGTTCGTCTCCTCTCGAATCGAGCAACAGCAATTGCTCCTCGGCGAGGCTCCGCTTGGCACCCCGAGTATCGATTTCAAGGAGGAAATTCGCCTCTGTTCACTCGCCGACCGTGTATGGTCCGTCTCCGCGCGCGATGCCGAGATGATGAGGAGCTCTTGCCCGGTTTCCATCGTCGGCCATGCCGAGATCATCGACCCCGGTTCCGCGAACTTCGAGGAACGCTCTGGAATCGTCTTCGTAGGCCGCATACACGAGGAGGCGAGTCCAAACGTCGATGGTCTGCGTTGGTTCCTGACCGAGGTCCTGCCCCGGGCGAACCACATCCTCGGTCACGAGATTCCATTCTCGATCATCGGGTTGCTGGGTGACTTCCGGTTCCCCGACCCTCCTTCCACGCGGTTCCTCGGCACGGTCGACGATCTCCGCCCTCACCTTCACACGAGCCGGGTCTTCGTTGCGCCAGCCAGGTTTGCAGCCGGCATCCCACTCAAAGTGGTCATGGCTTCGGCGAAAGGGCTTCCAACCGTGGCAAGCTCCATCTTGGTTCGACAGCTCGGATGGCGAAGCAAACTCGAGATCGCTGACGGCGGCCAGGATGACGTTGAGCGGTTCGCTTCAGAGCTGGCTTGCTTGTACTCGGACGAATCGCTATGGAACCGGTTACGGGACGGCGCCCTCTATCGCGTCAGGAAGGAGCACTCCCGAGAGTCGATGCGAGAGGCGATTCAGAATTCGCTGGCCGATAAAGGCCGACCTTGAGAATCGACCCAACCGCTTACGCCCAATCGGATTGGCCCCAGATACCGCCGGTCACGATCATCATCCCAGTCTTCGGCGCGGCCAAACACCTTGAACATTGTCTAGCGAGCGTCGATCGACACACAGCCTTGCCCCCTAATCGGCTCGTACTAGTGGTCGACGGGCCCCAGCCCGATGATGTCGAAGAGGTACTGTCGAAATACGGGCAAGCTGACGATGAACGCGTACTCATCGAGAGAAACGAGTCACGTCAGGGTTTCGTCGCCTCGGTCAATCACGGGATGCGTCTCTCCACGGGGGACGTTGTCCTGCTCAACTCCGACACAGAGGTGACCGACGGCTGGCTGACGCGGCTCAGGGAGGCCGCGTACTCGTCGCCCCGGATCGCGACGGTGACGCCTCTGTCAAACGCCGCCACGATCTGCTCGCTGCCCGAGTTCCTCGAGGACAATCTCCTGCCCGAAGGCATGTCCACCGACGAGATGGGAGAGATCGTGAGGCGGGTGTCGCAGCGGGAGTACCCGCGCCTGCCGACCGGCGTCGGCGTCTGCATGTACATCCGAAGGGCCGCCCTCGACGCGGTGGGGCTGTTCGACGAGGCCCGTTTCGGCCTCGGGTACGGCGAGGAAAACGAGTTCTGCACCCGAGCGGC
>CAZWAN010000186.1:0-2402 GCA_964631875.1 uncultured Flavobacteriaceae bacterium | reverse complement strand
GGGTCAGGAACCCAGTTGCCGGCGGGATCGAGAGTCAGAGTTGGCGAGTACCGTGGTGAATATTTGTTCAATGTCCGATACGTGGTTCGCATGCCCACCCTTGTTCCAGGAAGCATAAACCAGTCTGGCCTCCCCACCTCTGTCGATAGCTCGGCCATCAGTTGCAGAGGGAATGTCAAGTTGAAATCGCGGTGATAGTCGAATGGGCCCCAGTCATTGATCTTACAGAACAGTGCCAGCTTTGATTTCTTGTACACGGTGCGAACGTCGACACCAAACCGTTGAATGGTTCTTGTGTCGTCTCCATTAGCCTGTCCGTTGCCAACGTACAGATTGGCGATAAATCCGAACTCAGAACTGATTTTTGATACGATTCGAGCATTAGCTTCCCAGAGGTCCTGCGCTGGTGCTGCACCAGGAAACACGAACAACGACCTTCCGTTCGACAGAATGCCAATGGCGGCGTCTTGTGTGGTGGGAAGATGTCGGTACAGGACGTTCAGACTAGCTGCGAATTCAGCATCTTCTGCACGGTCATTGTCCCAGTCATACATCCACGTTGCCGGTGTCGGATCGTATGTAAGCAGAAGTTCGCCAGCAATGGTCTCTCTATTTGACCGAACAGAGAACGGGTCGTCCAAAATGTTCCGTGGCCTTGCCGGCGCGTCAACCCAGGATGGAATTGGTCCTTCCAGTGGCTTCTGCCACAACATGTTCGGTGCTACTTGTAGTTGCCCTACGTTTACGGTGAAGCCTGTCAGGAAGTTCATCATGTTGCCACTTCCAACATCCTTCAATCTCCAACCGGTAAAGGTTTGTGTGTTATCAACTCCGCCATTGGCGACCAGGCCGAGGATTGATCCAAGAGCATACCAATTGAACCTTGGACTTTCATAGGTGACCTTGATCTTCCCACCGAAGTTGTCAGATGAACGAATCGTGTCCTGGTAGACGGCGTAGTTGTCACGGTCACCCCTGATAACCTGAAATGGCCTTCCGTTCAACGGTTGTCCGCCCCACAAACCACCCACAGTCACGCGAAACTTGTCGAAACTCTTCTGAAGACTCAGAGCCGCCTTCCTCGTCTTTGGAACTGGAACAGCAAAAGAACTCTGGAGATTGTCCCTCTGCATGAGGTCCTCTTGGAACATGCCTGTAATGTCGGTTGAGAACAGTGTTCTTGAGTACTTGACCAAGATGGCTGGGTTGGCACCCCACCACAACTCTGGACCAAAGGCAATCTTCAGCCCCTTCAAAAACTTCTTCCCCTCAAACTCAAAGCCAGATGGCGCATTACCCGAGTAGATGTCGATGTTCGGTCCATAGTTGGCCTCGGGATACAGCCCAAAGAAGTCGCCCTCGTAGCCCCAATGGAAGTGTCCCGTTCGATAGAAGCCCGTAAGGTTGAAGTACGTTGAGTTCCACGAGAGACTGCTTTTATAGAGGAGAATGCGGTCATTGACAATCGTGTTCTGAGTGCCATCAGGGTTCCTTACAACGATCGGTCGGCCACGATTTTCATAGAACACTTCATCGATAGGATTCTCTGCCACATTACCCAGAATGTTGAATTGAACGTTTGCAGTCACATTCGGCGCTGGATTCGCGGTCACTCCTACGTTGAACGATTGCATATGATCAAAGCCGAGTTTCTTAGGGTAGGCTGGAATACCCGAAACACCACGCTGACCGGTGCTGATCAGACTGCCGCCAGTGTTGAATGTCCAAAAGGTGGCTTGTAGGTCACTTAGGTAAATCGAACTCTTACTCTGGTCCCGCGCCGATTTGTCGGCATTTGCCAGCAACATCGATTGTGTGATGGTAGACCCATCAAGCCTCGACTGTACAGAGTCGATGGCACCATCGTACGGACTGAATGCATGGATCTCTTTGAGTGCATAGTACGCGGCCCGCGGATAGAGCGCATACAATCCTTGCTCATTGGCCTTTCCTTTGGCACAAATGCCAAACCATTCCTCGTTCATGTTGTTTTCGCCCTCAACATAGTCGTTCTGGTATCCACCATTCGACCACGAGGCGTTCACATCATGTACGTCAAGGTTTGACGTTTGTCCGAACTTCCACCAGCCATCGCTGAATTGAAAGGTAAGACCACCCAAGCAGTTGCCTGCCTTGCCATTACCTGCAGCGTTGGCGTAGATCTCCTTCCAATTGCCTACGAGATACTTGGCTTGTGACTCTTGATCTTCTGCGTTGGTTTGCGCGTTGTACGCGTCGGCACCGAACTCCGTAAACATGAGTGGTTTGCCATACTCCTTACGTACCCGGTCGAACGCGTTGTCGAAGGAGATTCCCCGATACGCATTGATGCCCAATACGTCAACGTCGCGGCACTCCTTCGCGATGATGTCCAGAAACAGGAGATCTCCGTTACAGATGGC
>CAZWAN010000185.1:0-2410 GCA_964631875.1 uncultured Flavobacteriaceae bacterium | reverse complement strand
TCTAGATGGGATATTAGCTTAAATATCATGTTGATGTGTTTATACCTATTCAACTTCGGCACCTCGAGTCCCTTTGTGGCATTGATGGCTTCTATTTTATTGGTTAAGGCTTCAATATCACTTATCTATCGGATTAAACAGCCTACCACCCTGGTGATTCAAGACGATAAATTGACTTTGGCGGGCGTATTCTTTGAGACTCGAAATCTCAAGAATTTAACCAAAATATCCTATGACCGAATTGATTATATCTTGATCCTAACATTCAAGGATTCCCGAAGCTTGAAAATTAGGTTAAAGGAATATGTTCCGGAAGAGTGGGACTCACTGATTGACTTACTACTTGACAAATCCGAATTCGATGTAATCATACCAGAGAACTATCTGACTGAGAAAAATAACCGCTAACAACGCATAATTCCCAGCCTGCCTAATGTGTTTGCTGCGCAAGCGGTGATTGCTTCGTCCTTTCACTTCCTCGCAATGACGGTGAGAAGTGATCTAAAGCAACGTGGCAAGGCAGTGAGCGGTGAGCAGAGAAATAGTAACTAACTGAAAAAATATATCTTTAATCCCAAGACGATGTCTTACCTGCCTACCACAGGTAGGTATGAGGCTAGTGGCTACAATTTAAGAACGAATAACCTATAGAATTTTGAAAGTAAAAAAACTAGAGAATATAGAATTTGATGCACTTACTGATTGCTTTATAAAATCTTTTGAAAACTACTATGTTGAAGTACCTAAAGACAAAAATTATTATAAAAAAAGATGGGAAATGTCAAAGGTTGATTATGCTCTTTCCTATGGCATGTTTGACGGAGAAAAATTGGTTGGATTCATAATAAATGCAATTGATAATCGAAATGGAAAAAAAATAGCATTTAATACTGGCACAGGAGTACTTCCAGAATATAGAGGGAAAAGAATTGTTAAATCAATCTACGATTTTGCCATACCAGATTTAAAAAATAATGGCATAACGAAATGTTCATTGGAGGTAATCGTTGAAAATAGTAAAGCAATAAAATCTTACCAGAGCATTGGGTTTACTATTTGTAAAGAATTTAATTGTTTCAGCGGAGAAATCAAATTAAACTCCAATGAAACAATTGAATTGACCAGAGTTGACTATGATACTTTTGATTGGAAGGAAATGCCGAATCAAGATTTATATTCTTGGGATTTTAATTCAGAAGTACTTAAAAATGGAGATTATGAGTACTACCATATAATGCACAACAATTTCGTGGAATCCTACTTTATTGTAAATCCCAAGACTGAATATTTAGCACAATTTGAGATTTTAAAAAATAGTGATGGGTGCTGGAATAGATTGTTTGGAGGAATCAAGGAAGTTTCAAAAACAATAAAAATAATAAATGTTGACACAAGATTGAAACAGAAAATAGATGTCATCAATTCAATTGGATTATCGAATACGGTTAATCAATTTGAAATGGAAATGATTATATAAACATTAGCCCACAGGATTGGGAATTATGAGCGTAATGGAAAAAGGAACGTTGAATGTGATAAAAATAACTGATGGAAATAACGCATATCCCAAAGCACGGCTGATGTGCTTGCTGCGCAAGCGGTGATTGCTTCGTCCTTTCACTTCCTCGCAATAACGGTGAAAAGTGAGTGGTGAGCTGATAAATAGTAACTAACAGATAAAAATATACCTTTAAACCTGTGCCTTGTATTACCTGCCTACCGCAGGCAGGTGCGAGGCCGCTGTAAGTAATTTTAAAACAACCATGCCAATAGATGGAACATACGGACGATTGAGTGCCCACAACCAAAGATTTAAGGAGTTGCGGAGAAAAAAACTTGAGCGGAGGGAACAGAAAATCTGGCGGAATAGTTTAAAAAATACCCATCACGGAACAATAGGGGCTGATAACAATACTGACAATATCGACCCTGAAAAATTGGAACAGCTGAAAATTGAGATTAGGAAAAAAGCTAAGGCCGAACTGAGAAAAGAAGTATTCCTTTTTATATTGACTTTACTCGTGGTTAGTCTTTTGGCCTACTTTATATTCTTTTATTAAACTGACTTAAAACTACTTACAACAACAGAAATCGCACATTTTCCTCTTTTTTAACTTGATCTTGATACACCTGAACCGGGTAAGCTTTCCACTTTAAACTTTCAACCCACCTCGGCCTGCGGCCACCCCTAGTCTTGACTCTTGATTCTTGATTGTTGATTGTTGATCCCCACACCCAAACCGAACGTTAATAAACTGTCCTGTGGACCGTTTTAGTGAGGGCCAGCTGGAGCGCGGGCTATTTCAACTCACAACCTTCAACCTTCAACATCAGAGTTACTGGATGCATTTTCCATTGCTGCGCAATGAAAAATGGGCCGTGGGGGATGCTTACAAAGAAAACCAAGCCA
>CAZWAN010000184.1:0-2423 GCA_964631875.1 uncultured Flavobacteriaceae bacterium | reverse complement strand
ATTAAATGTACTGCATCAGGATTACGCGACACTGGACCGATCGTAAATCAAGACGGGCATGAGACACGATGACGCATCCGGGCAAAAAAAACCCCACCTCCTCGAGGTGGGGCAACAGCGGGCAAATCGCCAACCCAGCGGGCACGCGATCCATGATGTCGTCACGGGAGTCGCGACGGGCTGGCAAGGAACAAGGTTAGCAAAGAATGCGGGAGTGGTCCGGAAAAAACCTCCCCTCCTTCTCCTGAAAAGTACGCGGATCGCCCAGAGCACCCCGCGCGGGGTTCAGCGCCAGGCGGCGTGACCGACCTCCTCTCCCGCGGTCCAGATCCGGTAACGAACCTCGAATCCCGTCGGCACGTAAACGACCACCGGCAGCTTGCTGTTGTAGCGGAGCAGATACCCCTCTCCCCGCACTGGTACGAACGCCTCCTGGTTTTCGAACCCCGGCGGACAAGCCTTCATGGTGGACGCTGGTCCGTGAACCGACGCGAGGACGTAATACGGGTAGCCCCACCCCTCCGCCACGCGCGATTCAAGATCACCCCCGAACCAATGGGCGTTGCAGTCCACTTGAAGCGACTTGCCGATGATGATCTCCAGTTTGTTGTCCTCCTCCCGCCTCAACGCATCGAGGTGGATGACCGCTCTCGCGTAGCCCTCCGCGGCCTTCGGGTAGGGCTTCATCTCGTCACCGCTGCCGTCAGCCATCGCGCCCGTGACCACGAGCAACCACAACGCCGCCAGGATCTTTCTGCCCATCACTCGCTCTCTCCTTGCGTTTTTCAGTTTGACTGCCACCGGGCTGCCGGCAATGGCCTTCGGGAGACCATGCCGGGGCACAGGAGAACAGCCCGCCAGACACGCTATTCGGCCGACACCGCAACATCGGCCTGCGTCGGCTCAACCGGGGGCTGGCGCTCGATACGAACCTGCTGGATGAAGCGGTTGCTGGCCCGCGTCACCTTGACCATCAGGCCATCGATGACAAAAGACTCGCCTGCGCTCGGGATCCTGCCCACGTAATCCAGGACCCAGAGACTCACCGTGTCCGTGGGCTTGGCCGTGGGTGGCTCCTCGATACCGAAATAGTCGGCCACGGACCGCATTTCCGTCATTCCTCCAGCCAGTATCGCCCCGCCGCCCACCTCGCGGAGCAGTTCGGGCTGTCGATCACTCTCGTCGTAGATCTCGCCGACGAGTTCCTCGAGGAGGTCTTCGAGGGTGACAACGCCCTGCAGCATGCCGTACTCGTTGACCACCATGGCAAGATGCCTTTTGGACTGGCGCAGACTCGCGAACAACTCGTCGATGGGCTGGGTCTGGGGGACGAACAAGGGCTCGCGCGCGATGGACTTCAGGGCCACGTCCTGTTTCCCCCCGGCCATTGCCTCCAGCAGGTCACGCAGATGGGCAACACCGACGATGTCGTCCGGGTTGTCGCCGTAGAGCGGAATGCGCGAATAGGATCCGCTCAGCACATCAGGAATCGCGTCCTTGACACTGGTGCTCGCGGGCAGGGAGAAGATATCCCCCCTGGGGGCCATCACGTCCCGCACCCGTGCATCGTTGAAGGCGAAAACTCGCTCAATCATTTCCAGCTCTTCGTCCTCGATGGTGCCCTCCTCCGCGCCGTGCTCCACCAGGCTCATGACCTCCGACTCGGTAACCGTGGGATCGGACTGGAGCGCCGTCACCCGGTGGAGCCAGTCGGAAAAATGCTCGAGAGCCCACACCAGCGGCCAGACCAGCTTGCCAAAAACGAGCAGGATCGGAGACGCCACGAGAGACACGCGCTCTGCATGATGCGCTGCCCAGCTCTTCGGCATCACCTCGCCGAAGACGAGGATCACCAGCGTCAGGACTCCCACCGCGATGCCGGGACCGAAGTGCCCGAACAGTTCCGTGGCCAGCACCGTGGCCATCGCCGAGGCGCCAATGTTCACCAGGTTGTTGCCGATGAGAATGATCACCAGCATGCGGGTGGTATTCCGTTTGAGCTTCCACAGGGAGGAAGCGCCGGGGCGTCCCTCTTTCGCCAGGCTCTCCGCCCGCGCCCTCGACAGGGACGTCAAACCGGTCTCCGAACCGGAAAAGAACCCCGAGAGAACCAGCAGAATCAACAGAAAAACGAGAGCGAACACGGCCGTGGGATCCTGTTAGCCAGTTGCAATTGACGTGGGCGGAAGGAGGCCGGACGCGCCGGCCCGCAGGGCAATCATGGCATCGTCCTTCGCGCCGATTCGCATCAACCTGAAATTAAAAGCCGGGACGCGGCAGCCGGATCGTCTCGTGGCACAAGCTTGAGGGACTGATTCAGTTCATAGTACGTGGCATCACTGCCATCGCTTGTGGTTGCCGCTACCAAGCCCAGGGTTTCAGCCGAGAGGCTTCGCATCAGGCCCAACCGCTGAGGCTGATCG
>CAZWAN010000183.1:0-2439 GCA_964631875.1 uncultured Flavobacteriaceae bacterium | reverse complement strand
ATAGTATTGCACAATTTTTATTCAGGTGACAAATGTATGAAGTTTTTTTAAATGAGAGGAAGATTGTGATTACCCGGCCAGGGAAAAACCCAAAGTTTAAAGAAGGGGTAATAACAGAAAATCCGGGTACAATGGAAGAAATGAAAAACTGGTTTTCCGCTTTTGTGACTTCCAAAACCGAAACTGCTGATTTAATTCATCCCGAACCCGAAAAATTCTGGAACCAACTTTTTAAACCGGCTTTCAAAAACGTGCCTGCTGCTGGTGGAGTGGTAATCAGAAACGACAAATTGCTTTTTATCCTCAGGAATAAAATCTGGGATTTGCCCAAAGGGAAGATTGACAAAAATGAATCTGCCGAATCGGCTGCAATAAGAGAAGTTGCTGAAGAGTGCGGAATTTCGGGCCATCAAGTTACCCAAAAACTTCCTTCTACATTTCACCTGTTTCAATCGCCTTACAAAGATAGTTTGGGACAATGGATTCTTAAAGAAACCTTCTGGTTCGAAATGAGTTATTCGGGAAAAGAAAACGGTACTCCGGAAGTTGTAGAAAACATTACTGAAATAAAATGGTTTGCAAAAAACGAATTGGACAAGGTTTTAAAAAATACATACAGTAACCTGAAATCTTTAATCTTAAGCTACAAAGAACAATCAGTCCCTTAAACTTTCGAGATAACTCAATCCCATGCGCAATTCGCCATAACTAACTTCATCTTTAAAGTGTGATTTTGCTGCTCCAAAACTTTTATCGTCGGCATTTCTAAAATAGCTGACTATTTTATGGAGTTTTTCCTGAGTTCCGCACTGGGACACCCAAATTAAAAATCAAATAAATTGGCCAGGTATTTTTGCTCATGGCTTAAAAGCAGGGTTTCTCTAAATGTATTTCCATTTGTTGGATCTTTGATTTCAACAGCATATATCGTTTTAGCAATATCGATAGCTTTTTCAGGGCTCATGTTGGCTGCTTTTAGTTTGAGTTGTCTTTCAAGTTCCTTGTATACTTTATATGCAACAAAGTTGATGGTGATGTGCGCCTCAATCCGTTTCTGTAGCCTATGGTAAATTGGCCTGATCTTCAGGTCGTGTTTTGAAACCCTGAACGCTTTTTCGATTTTCCACAGTTGGCTATAATTACTGATTATGTCTTCCTTAGCAAGAGTTGTGTTGGTCAGGTAACCTTTCAATCCATCCCATGCCGCATCCTGTTCAAACTTTTTATGATCGATACTGATCTTTACATCTCCCTGCAGTTTTAAATATTTGTTATACCCCCGGTTGTTTATAGATGATTTTGTGAGCTTTCCCGATTTTATCCTCTGCTCCAACTTCATCAGTCCTCTTTCCCTATTATACTTGTCCTTCTTTGCCCTTCTTTCGGTGTATCCGACTATTAATCTTGTTCCATCCCTTTTAGCGATAATTGCACTGTTTTTATCCTCCATTTTTAGAGCGAGTATTTTTTCTTTAATGGATTGGCTTTCGTTTTTAATACGTGCCCCAAGAATAAATTCATACCCTTTCTCTTGTAGTTCTTTGACATTGGACAATGAAAGTAATCCGGAATCAGCTACAACAATAAGTTTATCCAGGTTATATCTGCTTTTAAAAGCATCAATTATTGGGAGCATCGTATGTCCTTCAAACTTGTTCCCTTCATGAATCTCGTACGCCAAAGGATATCCTTCTATTCCAACAAGTAGTCCCAGTACGATTTGTGGATTTTGATGTTTTCCTTCTTTGGAAAAACCGCGTTTCCTCACCTGGTCTTCATCATCAATTTGAAAGTAGATAGTTGTGACATCGTAAAAAACAACACTAATGATCCCACCAAGAACTTTCCGTGTGTGGGTATAACTAATTTGCTGAAGTGTTTCTTTGTGGTGGGAATAAATCTTGTCCAGGTAACGGTAAATCCGGTCTTCTTTAATATTTATCGAGAAGTACCGGTTTAAATATTGAGCAGTTTTAAGTTTGCTGGCAGGATGCGACAAACGAACCAGCACCAATTGTTTTAGCAGGTTGTCACAAACTTTGTCAAATCCGATTTCTAAATAAATTTTTCCCAGTAGCAAGTGAACTCCTTCAATAGATATGTTTCGGATACTTTGTTTGACGGTTTCTTTAAAGTCAAAAGTTGAAAAATCCAAGGTTTGCTGACCTTCATAATGCTGAATGTAATCCAAACCTTGCCGGTACATTTTGTCAACCTCAGCTAGATTGGAAGAACTTCCAATGGTTTTAAGCATTTTGTATTTTCCCGAACTTTTATCAATGATTTGTACACTGATTACTCCACCCTTGTTCTTCTTTTTTCTCACAAACATGGCGTAAATATACACCTGGGACACCCAAAATACCAACAAAAATTAGGTCATAAGGCTGATTGTTTGGCTGTTAGGTATTTTGCCCTAAAAAAAGTGCGGAACTCAGG
>CAZWAN010000182.1:0-2461 GCA_964631875.1 uncultured Flavobacteriaceae bacterium | reverse complement strand
TTCCTTACGGTTGCACAGCCGGCCGCTCATTTTGCCGTCGGCGCCCAGATGGCAGCTGACACAGGTCGTTTCCACTATTTTTTTCCCAAATGCAAGGCTGGCGGAATCGGTGGGTAGCTTCACCTCCGGCGCATTGACCGGAAGCGTTTTCATGGGCGTGACTTTAGCGTATCCCAGTAAACCGGCGACGGCAAATACCAGAACGCCAACAAGAAGACCGAGTATTTTTAGCATTTTTTTCATGATAGTGTGTTTTCTTGGTGAGTGAATAGCGTCCGAGACGGTGAGAGTGGCCTGGACGATGCAGCTGCACCGCCCAAGCCGCTCTCTCTTTCAATTAGGTCAATTTCCACCCGGCATGGGCATGACCGGCGTCATTCCATCGAATTCGATCTTCCACTGGCCGTTAATCTTGTGCAATACGGCCACACAGATGGTCGAACCACCGACCTGCTGCCCTTGAATCTTGATGTCGGCGCTTGAATCCCACGTAACCAGCGCAACATCAGGGGTGATCAATCGCCAGGAGGTCAGTTTGTAAGTGAAAGCCGGTTTGCTGTCTACCATTTTCATGAATTCATTCCAGCTAGCCTTGAGGGCCTGAATGCCGGAGGTCAGCCGGCCGTCAGGAGAAATTTCAGCGGCCTGGTCCGTATAAAAGGCCCACATTGCTTCGTCATTGCCGCTTTGGTAAGCGTCGTGTACTTGTTTGAGATAGGCTTCAAAAGTAGCCTGGTTGTCTTTTTGAGCCTGCAGGTTTGTGCTGAAAAGGATGGCCATCATCAGGGTGAAAGAGCTGATCGAGAACGTCTTCATGGTTCAAGTTTTTGATTGGTGATTAGGAAGAAATTGTTGTTCTTCATTTGCGCCGGACAACCGTATTTCTGAATACATATGCATAAAGGCTATCAAATGGAGCTGACCGCGTTCATAAATGAAGGATGGGACAAATATGCAGGCAGGAACGACCAGGTGCATATCAAAATGGTCGCATAGAACATCAATCTTCAGCAATTTCCCATGTAGAGTGTACACGTAGTTCTTTGAAATAAAGAGTTAAATTTAGGCATGCGAAAAAGTCATGCTCAACTGCGCGCCGGATTAAATTACGATGTTCTGATTGACGAGCTGCGCAGTGATTTCCAGAACATCCCAGATCATCGGGCGGCCAATGTGGTCCACAAGTTGCCCGACATTCTGATGAGTGCCTACGCCATCTTTGCTTTAAAGTATCCTTCCCTGTTGTGTTTTGAACAACAGCCGGAGGTAGAACAAGCGAACTTGCAGCGTTTATTCGGGATCGACAAAATTTGTTCAGATGTCCAAATGCGCCGGGTATTGGATGAAGTAAACCCTGATCACTTACAGGAACTTTTTCCCCGGCGGTTTGAGCTTCTGAAACGAACAGGGATCATTGCCGACTATCGCTTTCTAAAAAAGTACCTCTTGTTCAGCATTGATGGGGTACATTACTTTGAGTCAAAGAAAATCAAGTGCAAACGATGTCTGGAAAAGCATCACCGCAACGGAGAAACTTCTTATCATCACTCCATGCTTGGTGTAGCAATGGTGCATCCGAACCGGCGCGAGGTATTTCCAATGGGCAACGAAGCGATCCAAAAACAAGATGGCGACAGCAAAAACGATTGCGAACTCAATGCTTCTAAAAGACTACTAGACAGGCTTTTAAAAGACTATGGCGACTTGCCGGGCATCATTGTAGAGGACGCTTTGTACGCTAATGAACCCCATGTGCAAAAGATCCTTGATCATGGTTGGGATTTCATTATCAACGTGAAACCCTCCAGTCATTCGGCTTTGTTTAAGCACTTCGAAGCCCGTAAAGCACGCGGACAAGTTGCTACTCTAGTTCTTAAAGAAGGCAAGGTTGAGCATCATTTTTATTGGATGAACAATGTCCCACTTAATGGTAATGGCAACGTGCGAGTGAACTTTCTGTACTACGAAGAACATTCTGGCCAAGGAAAAATCAAACGTTTTTCCTGGGTAACTTCTCTGCGTTTGCGCAAAAGCAATATCTACGATATTATGCAAGGAGGCCGGGCCAGATGGAAAATCGAAAACGAGGGATTTAACACCCTCAAAAACCAGGGCTATCACTTTGAACATAATTATGGTCATGGCTATAACCACTTGTGCAATGTGATGGCTTTGATCATGCTCTTATCCTTCTTGGTAGACCAGATCATCCAAGCCTGCAACCGATTATTTAATGATATCTGGACCGCAGCTAAAGCCAAGAACAGGGTCTGGGAACGCATTCGAGCGGTGTTCATGACTAGGCCTATTAACTCTTTCAAAGAACTGTTTGTCATCCTGGCCGATATTTATTCCGTCCAGTTGGAATGACGTGTACACTCTACATGGGAAATTGCTGAATAAATCTATTTTTTCGTCAGTACTTAAGTAGACAGTCAGATTTAAGAAGTCAGAAGTCAGA
>CAZWAN010000181.1:0-2467 GCA_964631875.1 uncultured Flavobacteriaceae bacterium | reverse complement strand
AAAGCCCGCCTGACCCAGGCCTTCGATGACCACCAGCCAGCCCCGCTCGCCGGAGAGGTCGTCTTCGATGGTCATGTCGGCAGCTGCCGGCAGGCGGCCCCAGGTAGACCCGGCACCCATGGCCAGAACGGGCTTTGTCCGCGAGGGCTGAGCGATGATTCAGACTGATGGGAAAAGGAGTCGGGATAAGGCATGATTACACTTCAAAACGGCTGCAATCTGTCCATTCAGGATGGAAACTTACAGCAACTTAATGGTACAAATATAACGCATTTTCACTGACATTTCGGGCATATATCATATTTCACCGGGTCGAATCCGGGACTATTTTTTCAAAACACTGGTTTAACGCTTGAGTTCATGACTTCCATCCCTCAAAATTGCCTGTTTTCCTTTTGTATTCACTAACATACCTACTTGCCTGCAGACCGTTATGTCTTTGATCACCCTGGGTATCAATCACAAGACCGCGCCACTCGAGTTGCGCGAACGGCTTGCGTTTACCCCGCAGACACTGCCCGAGGCCCTGCACAGCCTGAAACAACTGGATAATGTCGATGAGGCGAGCATCCTGTCGACCTGCAACCGCACCGAGATATATTGCGTTACCACTGAAGATAACGACAGGAATATCATCACTTGGTTCAGCAAGTTTCACGGCCTGCCCGAGGATCAGATCAGGGACCACCTGTACATCCATGGTCACGAGGCGACCATCAGACATGCCATGGAAGTCGCCAGTGGCCTGGACTCGATGGTACTGGGTGAACCACAGATCGCCGGTCAGATGAAGGACGCCTATGCGCTGGCAAGTGAACACGGCACCATCGGCCGCCTGCTCGGCAAGCTGTTCCAGCGCGCCTTCGCGGTGTCCAAGCAGGTACGTACCGATACCGATATCGGCTCCAGCCCGGTCTCGGTCGCTTTCGCCGCCGTCAGCCTGGCGAAACAGATCTTCGGTGACCTGGAGCAGACCACGGTGCTGCTGGTCGGCGCCGGCGAGACCATAGAACTGGCCGCCCGCCACCTGCATGCCCAGGGCGTGCGCAAGATCATCATCGCCAACCGCAGCATCGAGCGCGCGCAGCACCTGGCCGAAGAGTTCGGCGGTGAAGCCATCGGTCTGCAGCAGATCTCGGAACACCTGCACCGCAGCGATATCGTGGTCTCTTCGACCGCCAGCCCGCTACCGATCATCGGCAAGGGCACGGTCGAGCGCGCATTGAAAAAGCGCAAACACGAACCCATATTCATGGTCGACCTGGCAGTACCGCGAGACGTCGAACCCGAGGTCAATGAACTCGATGATGTCTACCTGTACAGCGTCGATGACCTGCAGTCGGTGATCCAGCAGAACATGGAGAACAGGCAGCAGGCAGCCGAGCAGGCACACGAGATCATCGATACCCAGGTCAGCCACTTCATCGACTGGCAACGCTCGCTGGATTCCGTCGATGTGATCGCGCAGATCAGGCAGCATACCCAGTCGATGAGCGAGGAAGTACTGGCCAGGGCGAAGAAACAGCTCGCTGCCGGACAACCGGCCGAAGAAGTACTCAACTACCTGGCACACACGCTGACCAACAAGTTCCTGCATCACCCGAGCACCCAGCTCCGCCAGGCAAGTCAGGAAGAGCGTGACGATATACTCAAGATCGCCGAAGACCTGCTGCTGCCGTCATCTGATGGCAAGCAGTAAGGCTGAAGCACCGGCAAACAACATCCTGACCGATAACCACATGTATGAAAGAATCGATACTGAACAAGCTGCATAATCTGCTCGACCGTCACGAGGAAGTCGCCGCCCTGCTCGCCGACCCGGACGTGATCGGCGACCAGAACCAGTTTCGCGGCCTGTCACAGGAATACGCGCAACTCGAGCCCGTGGTGAAGTGCTTCCGGCAATACAACTCGGCTAAAGACGACCTCGCCGCCGCCGAAGACATGCTCAGGGACGACGATGCAGAAGTTCGGGACATGGCGACCGAAGAGATAAACGCGGCAACTGAATCCATCGAACACCTGGAAGTCGACCTGCAGAAACTGTTACTGCCGAAGGACCCGCGCGATGACAGCAATATCTTCCTCGAGATCCGCGCCGGCACCGGTGGTGACGAGGCGGCTATCTTCGCCGGCGACCTGTTCCGCATGTACTCGCGTTTCGCCGAACTGAAGCGCTGGCAGATCGAGGTACTCAGTGAGAACCCGGGCGAGCATGGCGGCTACAAGGAGGTCATCGCACGCATCGTCGGCCAGGGCGCATACTCGCAGCTCAAGTTCGAATCCGGCGCCCACCGTGTACAACGCGTACCGGAAACCGAATCACAGGGCCGCGTGCATACCTCTGCCGCGACGGTTGCCATCCTGCCCGAGGTCGCCGATGTCGAGCAGATCGAGATCAACCCGGCCGATCTGCGCATCGACACCTACCGCGCCTCGGGCGCCGGCGGCCAGCACGTCAACAAGA
>CAZWAN010000180.1:0-2498 GCA_964631875.1 uncultured Flavobacteriaceae bacterium | reverse complement strand
TCGTCGCTGCAGTTGGGCGTGCCGTTGGGCTTGCAGCAGTTGCCGGCAGCCGGATCGCCGCACTGCGGGACCGGGCAGGCGTCGTTGCAGGGGCCGCCCGGATTGCCGAGGCCGCGGGCGGTCGCCGCGCAGAACTCGTCCCACTGACCGTCGCAGCAGAAGGTGTCGAGCAGGCACACCGCCTCGCAGCAGTCGCCGTCGCTGCAGTAGGGCGTCGGGGCGGGCAGACAGCATCCTCCGGCACAGGGGTCGCCGCACTCGAGCTGGCAGTCCTGGCAGAGGTTCTCGTTGCGAGCGAGCGTGACGCAGGTGTCGTCCCAGCGCACATCGCAGCAGAAGGTGTCGACCTTGCAGACCGCCTCGCAGCAGTCCGCGTCGCGGCAGTTGGCGGTCTCATGCGGCACGCAGCAGTCGCCCGCGAGGAAGTCGCCGCACTCGGGCGGGCTGCAGAGCTTGATCGCGAGCTGACGGCAGGTGTCGTCCCAGGCGACATCGCAGCAGAAGACGTCGCCGCCCGCCGATTCGTCGCAGACGAGGCCGCAGCACTCCGCGTCGTCGCAGCCGGGCGTTCCGTTGGCGACGTAGCAGCTGCCCGAGGTCGGCAGGCCGCACGCGCCGGTGCAACGCTCGAGGGCGAGCTCGACGCAGAGCGCGTCCCAACGCGAGGTGCAGCAGAGCGGATCGATGTCGCAGACCGCCTCGCAGCAGAAGCCGTCCGAGCAGCGGGGCGTGTCGTGGAGGACGAGGCAGTCCCCGGCGCAGGGGTTGCCGCACTCGGCAAGCCCGCAGCAGACCGCGCGGGCGATCGTCACGCACGAGTCGTCCCACTCGACCTCGCAGCAGGACGGGTCGAGCCGGCAGACGCCCGAGCAGCAGCTCTTGTCGCGGCAGCCGGGGGTGTCCTTCGCCTCGAGGCAGCTTCCCTCGCAGGGGCAGTTCCAGCCGGTCGAGGGATTGCAGTTGAAGTTCGCGAGGCTCACGCACTCGGCGTCCCACGCGGTCTGGCAGCAGGAGGGATCGATGAAGCAGACCACCGACTCGCACGAGCGGTCCTCGCAGCCGGTCGACTGGTGGCTCTCGTTGCAGGGACCGATGCCGTCGCCGGAGTCGGGGTTCACGCAGATCGCCCTCGCCGCCTCGACGCAGCGGGCATCCCAGCCGAGCAGACAGCACTCGGGAATGACTTCGCAGACCGCCGACGCGCAGATGTCGTCGGAGCAGCCCGGCACCGCGTGGGTCTCAAGGCAGGGGCCGCGTCCCGGAGTCGGAAGCAGCAGCTCGTTGCAGAGCGACGCCGCCTGCGCGACGCAGACCTGATCCCAGCGCACTTCGCAGCAGAAGGGGTCGACGATCGTGCAGATCTTGCTGCAGCAAGCCTCGTCCGTGCAGCCGCCGAGCGCCGAGGGCACAAGGCAGGGACGGACCTGACTCGAGCCGCAACGACCGATCGGATCGGCGCAGGCTCCGCGGGCGATCGAGACGCACAGGTCGTCCCAGAGGACGCCGCAGCAGAAGTCGTCGATCTGGCAGACGGTCTCGCAGCACGCCTCGTCGTTGCAGTGGGGATTGCCGTGCGGGGCGTAGCAGGAGCCCGAGGCGATGTCGCCGCAGTCGTTGCAGAACTCGAAGGCCGCGCGGGCGCAGTCCTCGTCCCAGGCGATCTCGCAGCAGTACGCGAACGGCATCTCGCCGTTGAAGGTCATGAAGGTGCAGACCCGCTCGCAGCATCCGGCGGTGTCGCAGCCCGGCGAGGGGTGGGGAATGAAGCAGCTGCCCGTGCCCGGAATGCCGCAGGTCTCGATCGAGGAGCAGAGGAAGTCGGTCGCCCGCACGCAGGCGGAGTCCCACTCGATCGCGCAGCAGAAGGGGTCTTGCGCGCAGACGTCGTTGCAGCAGTTGAAGTCGCTGCAGCCCGGCAGGGGATGGGTCGCCTTGCAGTTGGCCGCGTCGCCGCCCACGCCGCAGCGGCAGGTCGGCAGGTTGCAGAGTTCCGTCGCGAAGAGCCCGCACCGGCGGTCCCAGCGGACGTCGCAGCAGTAGGGGTCGATCTCGCAGACCGTCTCGCAGCACTCTCCGTCGTTGCAGTAGGGCGAACCGTTCTCGTAGCAGCAATTGCCGGCGCCCGCGCTGCCGCAGCCGGTGCAGACTTCCGAGGCGAGGTTCGCGCAGGACTGGTCCCACGCGACGTCGCAGCAGCGGGGATCGAAGAGGCAGACCGCCGCGCAGCACTCGCCGTCGCGGCACCCGGCGCGATCAGGATGCGCCTCGAAGCAGGACCCGTTGCAGGGAGCCCCGCAGTAGCCGCAGAGGTCGATCGCCTTCTGCACGCAGTCGGCGTCCCAGGCGACATCGCAGCAGGTCGGATCGACGTCGCACACTGCGAGGCAGACCTCGACGTCGTTGCAGTTGGGCTCGGGAGAGGTCTCGAAGCAGCTGTTGGTGCCCGACCCGCAGGCGTTGCAGAGCTTCTTGGCGAGCGCCACGCAGAGCTTGTCCCA
>CAZWAN010000179.1:0-2502 GCA_964631875.1 uncultured Flavobacteriaceae bacterium | reverse complement strand
AAAAAATACCAAAAATTGGTCCTGGTGGTCCGGGCGCCATCCCATCCGGGTCAATAAAATAAATAGGACTATTAAACGCATAATTGTACGGTGAGTACCTGCGCATTTGTTCAGCCAGCGGGTCAAGGTTCATCCACCTACCTAATGCCGGGTCATAGTTCCTTGCTTCAAAATCATAAACTTCAAAACTGTTACTGCCAAGTATTTCATCCTGCAATTCCTTGCCGCCAAACATGTATTTATGATGCGTACCGTTTATGGAGCTGTTGTACCCTTTGTGCTGTAGCCCAAAAGGATAGTAGTTGTTTTCCTCAACTATACTCAAACTTATTGCCCCGGTATTCTGGTTGAGGTCTTTGTATGACAAGCGTATGTTTCCCAGGTGGTCTTTGTATTGGTATGTGTACCTAAACCCTGAGGTGTAATTTGTAGCATTAATAGGTTCTACATAACCTTCGGGGGTATGGAAAAACTGTAAAGAACTGTTCTCATAAATATAATTACCCGAGTAATCTGTTGTTATTGCTGCTCCGTTGGTCACTATTTTCTTTTGTTTTACCCTCTTTTTATTGCTTCGATTTTTCCGTACAACTAAACATTAAAATATTAAACAGACAGGACATATTCTTTGAAAATAATATAGAAAGACATTAGTATGGATATAATTCCAGCTATTAAGAATCTCAAGTTATATGAGGACTTTGACTTCATATACTCTTTGTAATTGACAAATACTAAAATAAATCCACAACCAAATAATAAAATTATTCCAATTAAGCTTTTATCCATTTTATTGTGACTTAGTTATTTATTCAATAAGACCAAATTCTATTCCTTTTCATCCTTATTTATTACTCTTTCCATTGCTGCGGCTGTATTACTTATTACTGTGCTGGTAAATTCTTTAGCAACATCATCACTCATTTCTTTTAGAACTTTATTACCTGCAATATTCCCTAAAAATAAACTTCCAATTGTCATTCCAGCTCCAAAATTATCCCCATCATAAACCTGAGCTCCTGCTGATATTAATGTTCCGGTGAGTGCGATTCCACCACCAACTGCAGCAACCTTAGGAGCAAGTGGCCCAGTATATGGAGCAGCCATAACAATAGCACTTCCTGTTATAGCTAGACCATCACCCACAGCTTTAACATCTTGACTATCTGGCAAAGCTTCTGACATTTGCACACTTCCTTCTTTCATAAGATCGGCTGCCTCTCGACTAACAGGGACCTTATTAAAATCATTTTGATCAATCTGAATAGTTGAATGATAATTATTCATTTCTGCTTTTGCAGCTTTACTGCCATCAGTTGTATCTTCAAAAACTTTTGATGCTCCAGAACCCCATGTCACTAATCCCGTAAAGAATTGCCCAACTCTTCCATGATCCATGTAAAAGTTTGGAATTCCATTTTCAAGACCTTCTAACTCATTAAACTGAATAACATTATTTTCCGCAAAATTATAAGTGCCATTATATACATATTCTGCCGCCAACGGGTCAACCTGAATAAACCTTCCTATTGCCGGGTCATAATTCCTGGCACCAAAATCATAAACTTCAAAACTGCTGCTGCCAACTATTTCGTCTTGTAATTCCTTGCCGCCAAACATGTATTTATGATGCGTACCGTTTATGGCGGTGTTGTACCTTTTATGTTTTAACCCAAACGGATAGTAGTTGTTTTCCTCAACTATACTCAAACTTATTGCCCCGGTATTCTGGTTGAGGTCTTTGTATGACAAGCGTATGTTACCCAGGTGGTCTTTGTATTGGTACGTGTACCTAAAACCAGCGTTGTAATTAGTAACGTCTATAGGCTCTGCATAACCCTCCGGGGTGTTTAAAAATTGAAGCTGGTTGCTTTCGTAAATATAATTACCGGCGTAATCTGTGTTAATTCCGTTCACTGTTTTTCATTTGTTTTACGCCTGTTGCGTCGTAAATGTAAACAAAAATTACTTTAACCGTTTTCTTGCCACCATCAATGTTTTTTTATGCTGCTTATGTCCTTGCCATAACAATCAAGCGAAGCGTATCACGAATTCCTTTAAAAAACAATAAATATGTATGAGTAAATGGCAAGTTGCGGTGGGATTTTATTTAAATCTAATTGTATCTCTCTCTTTAATTAACAATAATTTACCTTCTTTTTGTTTATAGATTCTTGCTACTGGTAAATATGGATAATTAAAGACATTAACTTCTTCAATTTTATCCTCGACTTGTTTTATTGATAGTTTTTCATAATATATTTTTCCAATTGAATCATGAGTGTCAAAAATAAAAAATTCATCCTCATTAATTAAAACTTTTCCAACTCTAACAAATCTTTTCTTAGATACAGTATTCAAATTTGTATCTCTCTGATTGAATAAGAAATCTATTGGATAATCTACATCTATTCTATCCTGACTCAATTCCAAGATTGTATCATTATTTTGTAAATAAAACCTGATAACATAATTATAATTCTTCACATTAATTGGAAATTG
>CAZWAN010000178.1:0-2517 GCA_964631875.1 uncultured Flavobacteriaceae bacterium | reverse complement strand
CTGAAATTGAAAGATGATCATTGACAGATTATCAGCATCTTAAAACCTTGTAAACCATCTTATACATAGATGAAACGGTTGAAATGAAATAAAATAAAAATCATGAATACAACCAAATTTTTATGCCAAATCTTATTGTTATTCATAATGATTAGTTGTAATACTGCCCCAAAGAAAATCACCATTGAAACAGATCAAAAGGGTTATGCCGTTTTAACAGATGAACAGGTTGAAAACCTCGTAAAGCGCTCATACCCATACGTTGCCTTGTATAATGTAAACAACAAGTTTGCCATAAGCCAGGGTGGATGGAATACATTGGTAAGAAACACCGAGCTAAAAGACCATAACCTGAAGGATATTGCCCGTCCTAATAATGATAGCTTTTACACAACGGCCATGCTCGACCTTAGAACCGAACCCATTATTCTGTATTTACCTGCCTTTGATTCAAAGTATGTTTCCCTTATGGTTACGGCATATGATCATTATGTCGATATTCCTAAATCAACGCGAAAAGGAGATTTTCAGAAACCTGAAACATTCTTGCTCTATTCCGACCGTACGGAAGGATATGAGGGTGAACCTATAGAGGGAGTTGATGCGATCTACAAAACAACCGGAGATTTCGTTTCGGCTGTTTTACGGATTATGCCTCATGCAAACGAACCTGAACGATTCCAAAATATTGTGGAAATTATCGGAACAATTAAAATGCAGACCCTTTCCGAATTTAAAGGAACCGAACCTAAAGTACCCGTGCCAATCGATTTTCCTCAGGTGGGAAAAACTGATGTCGATATTTTTGGGAATAACCTACTGGAAGTGATGCAATTTGTTTTTAACCACATTTCATTCGATCCCAATGATGAACTGGACCAAAAGGTACTCGAAGCCTATAAACCACTAGGTATAGAACCAGGTAAACAATATGATCCGGAGAATGTAAAAATTGACAGTGAAAGGTTTAGGGCCATGGCAGAAAGGATTCAAAAAGAGAATTTGGCCAATCTGAGCAACATGGAACTCATCAAAGAGAGAACCCCTAAGCAATTTAGAACGAAAGGCTCTACTGATCTGGAAACCATACTAGGCGTTTCTATTGCCGGTCCTATTGGCGTACCCATGGAAGAAGCCATGTATCCTTCGGTAATTACCTCTGATGGTACACCTATGAATGCATTGAACGATTATGTAATAAAAATGACAAAGGATGAATTACCTCCGGCTAAGGCTTTCTGGTCATTAACCTTGTACGATAGAGCCAACGGTTTCTTTATTCCTAACGATCGAAAAAAATACAGCGTCGGCGAAAATGGAGGTTACAAGCTCAATACGGACGGTGGAATTGAGATTTATCTGGCAGCCGAAAAACCATCAGGTGTGCCCGAAGAGAACTGGTTGCCACTGAACAGACAGGATGAAGAGGTAGACATTATTTTGAGAATTTACGTGCCCGATCTCGAAAAAATGAAAACCTGGAATCCACCAGTAGCAGTCAAATTAAAAGAATAACAGGGTAATGAACAAATTATTTTGGAAAATACGGCAAAAGATGCTGGCGGAAGGTAGATTTAAAAACTACCTCCTCTATGCTTTAGGTGAGATCATTCTTGTAGTGATAGGAATTCTGATCGCTTTACAGATCAATAACTGGAACATAGAAAGAAAAAATGAGGATGTCAAAAGAACCTATTACGTCCAGATCTTACAAGACCTGGAGAAGGATGAGGCCCTAATGATCAAAGGAAATGCCTCCGTAGATGCTTTTTTTGAACGGTTGGAGTCTTATCAAGAATCGTTCAAAAATAATGAGTTGCCGCTTTGGGTAGCATCAGCCGAAATAGGTAAAGTGTTTTCACCTGAAACCATTCAAGGGTCAAATTTTGAAGTGAACAGCAATACCATGAGCACCTTGATCAATACCGGTGACATTAAATTAATTCCCCTAGAAATAAGAAATATGCTGCTGGATTTCAAATACAAACAAGCTGGTTTAATTGACTATATGAAATCACAAACCCTGATCATTTCGAGTGCGAGTCTCCAAACACAAAAGTTATATGGAGGGGCTAATTTACCCACCCGAATAGCTAAGTATCCCAAATTGATGAATCATTATAGCCAAGACGAGGTTGCGCTCCAAAGTTTACTTGAGTTAGAGGCAATTTTATACGAACAAGCCCAGCTATTAAAAAATGTACGAGAACGAGGTAAAGCATTACTCGTAAATATAGAATCCTTAAAGGAAGTCTTGCATAAAGAATTAGAAAAATAACGATCATAAAACAATGCAAATAAGACATGTTGGTTTTGCACCACACAAAAATAACAGTGTTGAGTAAAGGATAATCTCCTTACACCTGTTATCCGCCCGAGGAGGGAAAAAATATCCTGACGCCAACTGTTTTGCGACCATTAAAAAAACTGAAAGCTGAAGACTATCAACCTATGCACATAAAAATATAGAAATCATGAAAACCAAAATTTTCTTCCTTATGATCCTGATACTTTTAG
>CAZWAN010000177.1:0-2629 GCA_964631875.1 uncultured Flavobacteriaceae bacterium | reverse complement strand
TAAATGTTCATTCTCTCGCTTGCCTTGGTCGTAGTAGTCAAGGTAGAGGGTAATCTTGTTACCCTTTTTGCGTTGTCTTAATGTTATTTTCATTGCTCATCAGTTAAAAAGATTATCAATTTCGGAACGTGGTATAATGGTTCTTCTGCCCAGCTTGCCTGCTTTTATGTCTTCTCTTTGAATCATTCGTTGAATTGTCCATCTGCTTGCACCTAATAAAATGGCAGCTTCTTGAACGCTTAAAAACTCCTTATCTCTAAGATTGATAAAATTGCCTGTTTGCATTGGCAGACTTTGCAGACTTTGCAAGTTTTCGGAATTTGCAGAAGTAACGGATTTGATTTGCTCCTTTAGAGTAGCCTGTACTTTTTCCTCTCGTTTGATTTGCTTGTAGTGTCGGGAATTACAAGTTTTTGAGCAATACCGTGTTGTTGTGGTTTGGGCAACAAATGCCTGACCACAATATTGACAGAATTTCGGAATTTTAATATTACTACTCATTTGGTGCTTATTAGTGCCTGAAGTTGCTCGGTGGTGCTGATTGGTGCATCATTTCACCAGTACCTTTCAATATGTGCTTTTGGGCAACAAATTTGTTGTTTGAGCAACAACTGGGCAACAAAAATAAGCAATAAAGTGCAATTGGGCAACAAATAAGAGAAGAAAGTGAACCTATAAACCTAACAATAGTAGGCAGTTAGCAAATAAGAGAAAGATAACTACTTTCCGATACAAAAATTCGCAAAGATGTTCCCCAACAGGTCGTCGGTTGTGATCTGACCGGTAATTTCACCCAAATGGAACAAGGCTTGTCTAATGTCTATGGCAATCAGGTCTGAAGAAATACCTTCATTCAGTCCGGAAACGATGTCTTGCGTCGATCTAAATGCACTTTGTAAAGCCTCAAAATGACGAGCATTACTTACAATTGTTTGGTTATTGCTCAATGTACCTTTGTTGAGTAGATTTTGTAAATGATCGATTAGATTTTCTATTCCTTTTTTGTCTTTTGCGGAAATAGAAAGCACCTCTTCTTTCATATGACCGTTTAAAAATTTGATGACCTCACTTTGCTTGTGAGAACTCATCAGGTCCGTTTTGTTAAGCAAAACCAAAATCTTCTTCTGACCTGCCTTTCTTTTTATCTTGTCAATTTCAATGACGTGCTTTTGCAAATCGGCTTCTTTAGTTAATTTGCTGCCATCCATTAAATAAATTACCAATTGGGCCTGTTCTATTTTCTCAAATGTCTTTTGAATCCCAATGGTTTCGATTTCATCCTTTGTCTCCCTTATTCCTGCAGTATCAATGAACCTGAAGGTTACACCACCGATAATAATTTCGTCTTCAATGGCATCTCTCGTAGTACCTGCAATATTTGAAACAATTGCTTTTTCTTCGTTGAGCAAGGCGTTTAATAGTGTCGATTTTCCGGTATTCGGTTCACCGACAATGGCCACCGGAATTCCATTTTTCAGCACATTTCCCAAAGCAAAAGAATCGATCAGTCTTTTTAAAACTAAATTGATTTTTTGAATTAGGGCTTTAAATTCTTGTCTATCCGCAAATTCCACATCTTCTTCTGCAAAATCGAGCTCCAACTCGATTAAGGAAGCGAAATTTAACAGTTGTGTTCTAAGATCTTCTATTTCGTTCGAAAAACCTCCACGCATTTGTTGCATGGCAATTTGATGCGAGGCTTCAGAATCAGAAGCAATCAAATCTGCTACGGCTTCTGCCTGACTCAAATCCATTTTTCCATTTAGGAATGCTCTAAGTGTGAACTCACCCGGAGAAGCATGTCGCACGTTATTTTTGATGAAAAGCTGAATGATTTCTTGTTGGATATAGACCGAACCATGACAAGAAATTTCCACAACATCCTCACCCGTATAAGAATTGGGATTTTTAAAAACACTCAATAATACCTCATCTAAAATTTTATCACCCTCTGAGATATGTCCTAAATGAATTGTATGCGATTTCTGATCGAGTAATTTTTTACCAGATTTTGATCTAAAAAATGGTGACACCAACCCGATAGATCCATTTCCGGAGATACGAATAACCGCAATGGCGCCAACACCGGATGGGGTAGCTAATGCGATGATCGGATCATTGTTTGTCATATTCTCCTATTTGAACCTGCAAAGTTAACTAAAATTAATATTGGTCTGTGGCTAGTAAGACCAGGGTACAGGCATTTTCGATCTCGATGCCTGCTTTTCGTAATTGTGGATATATAACAGGATATTCCGCACCCGGATTAAAAATGATTCTTTTCGGATGTAATGAAATGATGTAATCCAATAATGGAGTCAGCCTTTTGGGATTGAGGTAAACCGTTATTGTATGGATATGGTGAAGCTCCGGCATTCCGGTCAAAATAGGGATACCTGCTACTTCCCCTTCTTCTATACCAATACCAATTGATTCAATTCCTTGTTCTGCCAATCGGTGCAAAGCTAAATTGGCATAACTGCTTTTTCGCTTTGAAGCACCAAGAACTAAAGTTTTTTTCATTTTTTTAAGCCTTATACACGGACTAAATAGATAGGTAGATTGCAAACTTAGCCAATTCTTTTCTTCCTATTTGATACAAGATTAAAATAAATAATTATCAATTTTT
>CAZWAN010000176.1:0-2637 GCA_964631875.1 uncultured Flavobacteriaceae bacterium | reverse complement strand
TCGACACCGATGACCGCGAGTGGGTGGACCGCATCAACTCGCACGTCGCGGGCGATGGCGGCCTGCCCGCGCTCGTCACGCTGTCCGACAAGCCCGCAGACACCCCGGTCAAGAGCGAGCCGTCGGCGCTGTACGCCGCGAGCGAGCCCGAGGCCGGGGCATCGGCCGACCAGCCGGACCTGAGCGAACTGGCCGCCGCGAAGGTGGTCAAGCTCGCGCAGTCGCTCGGCTACCCCGGCGAGCGGCGCAAGCCGGACGCGCTGGAGTTCCTCGCCGGCCTCGACGCCGACAAGGTGGCCGTCGCCCTGGCGGACCTGTTGGACGACTGATGCACGCCGCCGCGCCCATGGGTGACAGCGTGCCACCCGCACACGCGGGCGCGGCCCCCATCTACCTCGCGCGCGTCTCTGACGAGCTGCGCGCCATCGTGCGCGAGCGCGACGCCTACACCGACGCGCAGACCGAGGCGCTGGAAGACGCGCTGCTCGACCTGTTCCAGCGCGTCGGTGACCGCCTCGCCGCGGCTCTCGGCGGGACGCCCGAGGGCGAAACGGAACTCGAAGCGATGCTTGCCGGCCTGACGGAGACGGACGCCATCCGCGCGGCCATCCTGTCGACCGAGTTGGAGGACATCGCCGAGCTTCTGACCGACGCCGGGCTGGGCGACATCCGCGACGAGTGGTTCCGCGGCTACCGGCGGATGTCGGAGTTCGCCGCGCGGACGCTCAACGCTGCCGGCGTGCCGGACGCCGACCGCATCCTCGACGAAGAAGGGGTGCGCGCGGTCATCAGGGCGACGGTCGAGTCGCAGGACGCGGCTCTGTTCGGCGGCGTGGACGCGACGGACCCCGGCGTCACCGGCCGCATCGTGCAGCCGACCGCGCAGCGCATGTTGGACGGCCTCAAGACGCAAGCGGGCCTCGTGTCCGCGCGCGAGTTGGCCGACCGCATCGTCGCGCAGGAGGAACTCAGCGTCGGTACGGCGATGACCGAGGCCAACACCAGGATGGCCGAGTTCGACCGCGCGGTGCAGGAGGCGTCGATGACCGAGGCGGACCCCACGGGCGACAGCCTGCTGCGAGTCTACATCGGCCCCGACGACCGCATCACGCGCCCCTTCTGCGACGTGCTGATCAACCACGCGCTGACACCGGCGCAGGCCCGCCGCCTCGACAACGCGCAGACAGGGCACCCGCTGTTCAATGGCGGTGGCTACAACTGCCGCCACCGCTGGATTGCGGTGCACACCGACGACCTCGGCGAGTACGGGTACACCCGCGGCTCGGATGCGCTGGTCGAGCAGGCCAACGCCGCAGCGCGTGACGCCCGCCGCAAGGGCCGTCGTCGACGCAGGGGGCGCCGATGAACCTGCACTGGCGAGTCGGAGCTGCGGCGCGCTTTTTCTGGACGCCGGACGGTGTGCCGTCGAGCGCGCCGGACGTGGCGGTCGCAGGCGTCGCGACCAAGACGCTCGCCCCGCTCCGAGCAGCCGCGACCGTTGACAGCGTCTCGGCCGGCGGCGACGTGCTGACGCTCTCCGCATCGCTCGCCGCGTCGTCGCGCGGGCTCGTGGCGCGCGCCGGGACGGCGGTGCTCGACCTCGGCGCTGATGGCGTCCACGTCGTCCGCATCGCCCGATTTGCGTCGGCCACGACCGTGGTGCTCGACGTGCCGCTGCCGCCCGTCTCGTCGACTGCCAGCGGCTCGCTCGACTGGAATGTCTGGTACGCGGACTTCACGTCGGGCGAGGTGGGCGCGGCCGTCAACCGCAACGTCGCGTGGCGCATCGACTGGACGCGCGACCTCGGCGCGGACCACCCCGGCGAGCCGGCCACCGACTCGGGCCTCATCGACATCGTGCGCCGGCCCTTCGACACCGGGCTCACCGACGCGAAGTTGTACGCCCACGTCCCGGCCCTTCGCTCGGCGCTGCCGTCGGGGCAGTCGGACTGGAGCGAGGCGCGCGCCGTCGGACTGGAGATGCTCACGGAGCGTCTGCTGGAAGGCGTGCTGCCTGCATCCAATTACGTCGATCAACTCGACGGCCGGCAGTTCGGCAGGTGCCACGCCCTCTACACCGCCGCGGTCGCCCTCGCCGGCAGTCGCGCCGCAGGATACGACCGCGACGAGAAGACGTGGATTGAGCGCGCCGACCAGTGCGTCGACGCGAAGAAGGGCCGGCTGACCTGGCTGGACGCCGACGACGACGGCGTGGTTGACGATGGCGAGGCCGGCGCCGCCGCCGCGTCGGTCGACGGCCTGACGCGCACGCTGTGGGCCGACGACTCGGCCAACTACAGCGCCGCGGACTGGACGGTCGCCGGTGGCACGCGCCGCTCCGTCGGGGGCGACCGATGAGCGTCGACATCCGCTCCATCGGCGGCATCCCGTCGCGCGTGTGGGACCGTCAGGCGTCGCTCGAAGTGGGCGAGGCCATCGTCGCGACCATCACCACGCGAGCGTTCGTGCAGGGGAAGGACGTCGACGACAGGCTGTTCCGGCGCTACAACACGACCCGCCCGGTGTGGATGCTCGTGAATGACCGACCGCGCCCGCGCGGCGGTCGGTTGAGCAGCACCAAGCGCACGATGCGGTTCAGGTCATACGCCGAGTACAAGGCCAGGACGCTGGGCACCA
>CAZWAN010000175.1:0-2641 GCA_964631875.1 uncultured Flavobacteriaceae bacterium | reverse complement strand
CTTGCCCATATGAAAAAACCTTTTGTATCCTCCATAGCATCTATCGGGGTAATAATTTTCTGGTCGGATAATCTATACTCCACTGAAATTGCTATTAGCCCAAGATTTGCATACTTCATGGCATATCCAAAACCCCATGAGGGTTCACCCATCGCCCAACCCCCTCCATGAAATATAATGATGGAAGGCAGAATCTTATCATCAGCAATATTGGGGGGATAAAAAACATATGCCTTTAAACTACCAGAGTCTGTTATCTTATAAGTATATTCAATTGGGTCAATTTTAGAAATATTTCCTTGTGCTTTTATAGATCCGCTAATCAGGATAAGTAGAATCAGCAACTTTATTTTCATATTTAGCTTTTTTGGTCAGAAATCGAAATCTATCTCGTTCGATAATTGAGCACAACGGTTTGGCTAAGAAACGTGCGGGTTTTGGAACACGTCTCTGTCAACCGAGAACCAAGTTTTATTTTGTGTACTAAATTTCATTTTACTCTGTCAGCCCGTATGTTTTCTTAGCTGATGTTGGCAACTGCCTTTATTTATATCATCAAAAATATCAAATCCGCAACCAACAAGACCTGAAGTACAAAAACTAATGTGCCCATATTCTTTTTATATAGATAAGCCACTAAAATCGAAATAATTGTCAGCAATGGAAGAACAAGTCCTGATAAGATTCTTAAAGAATAAACAGCTCTGTTCTCAGATGAAAGTAATCTATACCAGTTTACTTCTTTAAATATTCGAGAAACCGAGTATTCGATTTTTTCTTCATCCTGAATTAATTCTGCAAAATCTTCTGCAACCGAAAATTGATGTTCTCTCGTGATTAGTTTATATGAATAGTGATAGTTTCTGGCCGCATTGTAATATTGCTGTCGCTCTCTTTTCACATTGATGATATCATCATTTATAATTCTTCCAGGCAAAATAAAATCAACTATGATCACCAGAGCAGCCAAAACGAATATTGCGTATAACGATAACCGCAATTTATGTTGATGGTCACTCATTTTTTAACTTGGATAAGAAACGAAAAACTCTCGTTGATGCATCCTTCTGTGCTGCCATATCTCCATCTTCTGTGCCACCAAAATCAAAATTATAAGTATTTCCATCGATCATCATTTTTCCGTTTCTAATTGATGAAGGATTATTGGGGTTGCCTGATATTAAATGACCAGCATTTTCATATTTAATGTTTTCAACTTCAAAATTAAAATGGCTATTTTTAATTCTATCCTCTATCATATCGCTCATCATTGCTGAAGGCCAGACTTCATCGTCAAGTCCAGAAAATAGCAGAATAGGCCCACTAATATTTTCAACTTGGATTGAAGCCTTATTCACAGCATTACTATCTAACAAAGCTTCCGTCCAGTAGGTGAGCGTCTCAATTGTGTCGGATTCGCCACCCTTTAACTTCGCCATAGGAATAAATGAAACAGGTTTATTTTCAAATGTCCAACTTGGCTTGATTGAATCTGAATTAAATGGAAGAACCGTATTTGACCAGCTCACCGAGGATGGGCTGTATGTAATGACGCCATGAACTGTTTCTGGATAATAGGATGCAACAAGCAAGGCGAGTTCAGCATTTCTTGATGCACCCATCACAATTATCTTATCTGGATTGACTTCAGGCTGCTCCTTCAACCAACTAATTGCTTTTTCAAAATATTCCAAGGGAATTTCTTCCATACGCTCTGGAAGTCCTTCCTGGCGGTAATAGGGCAATGATAGACCTACATAGTTTGCTTTTGCAAATTCCTGACCCCAATAATCACCCCAGTCTCCACCGCCAATTAGAACAATAGCGGGTTGGTTTTCTATGTCATCTTTTGCAAAGAAGGTTGCCTTAAACCCATTATCGTTGATTGATTTAGGTTTTACTCCGTCAAATAAAATGCTGTCTATGTAAAAATATCCTGCTATCAATAAAGCTATGATGGCTATGCTTCCAACAACTATTTTAGTTTTCTTGTCCAAGTGTCTTTTTTTTAGGTTTTTGCCAACTCGGTTTATCATCTAAAATACTCCAAATCCCAATCTAAATTCAGAATATGGAAGTCCATAATGGATTCCCAGCCAGGCATCCTACCTCAAATTTCCAAAGAAATTCGCATTGAACGTGCATGAAAACCAAAAGGGAGGATATTTAGATGGAATCTAAATAGATTAGTGAATAGTGATTAGTGTCCCGATAGCTATTGGAAAGTGATTGATGATCGGGGGGAAGTCGCAATCATTCTGTTTTCAGCTGGCTGGAACGGACTAATCCTATTTATTATTTACTAATCAACTAATTACCATCCAACCTCTCCGACAACCCCCGCGTTGTCCTCCATGCAACTACCGTCCATGGAATGCCACCTCCCGAAAACGAAGATCCCCGGCAAGTGGTTTTCTGCCGGGGATCTTCCTGTTCCAGTTTGCCGAATCAGTGCTTCCCTCCGCCTCATTCCTTCCTCACCTTGAAGAACACCGGGTCCGCTCCGTCGGCGAGGATGCCCAGGAAATACAGGCCTTTGGCTCCCTGGAGGTGGATCACGGCATCCTTTCCGTTCCGCACCTCTTTGCTGAGCACAAGGCTTCCCAGCTCATCCATGACCGTGATCGTCGCTTCGCCCACG
>CAZWAN010000174.1:0-2665 GCA_964631875.1 uncultured Flavobacteriaceae bacterium | reverse complement strand
GTACCCCAAAATGTAATGCGAATGACGGCTTTTTTGATGCTGGAACCTCCTGTTTTCGCGGCTAAAGCCCCTAAAATGACCAGGAAAAAAAGTGCAAACACATAAAGGGAATATTCCATGCTAGGCAGAGGTAAAAAGAGTGTTACAAGCAGGGGTAAAATACCACCCACCGTAAATGCTGCCCCCGACGCCAAAGCCGCCTGCAAAGGTTTTGCCTGACTTATTTCATTGAGTCCCAATTCATCTCTGATATGTGCTCCCAGGGCATCGTGTTCTGTCAATTCTTTTGCCACAATTAAGGCTGTTTCTTTTTTTAGTCCTCTTTTTTCATATATCTGAGCCAATAAGTCCTGCTCAATTTCGGGTGTTTCTTTCAACTCTTTTTTTTCTCTTAAAATATCGGCTTCTTCTACATCTGTTTGAGAGCTCACCGAAACGTATTCGCCCGCGGCCATTGACAAGGCACCTGCAACCAAACCCGCTAAAGTAGCAAGCACGATCGTTTCTCTTTGGTCGCTGGCAGCGGCCATCCCTATGGCGAGACTCGATGTTGACAAAATGCCATCATTTGCTCCGAGCACTGCAGCCCGTAACCAATTACTCCGATGGATGTAATGCGTATCTAAATAATTGTCAAGGTTCTTCATATTTTCAGTCAATTTACAGATGGGGTTGAACCAAAAAGGATTTTTGAAAAAACATCCTATCTCATAGCCAAAAGCTTTAGGTGTCTTATTCTTTTTTTGAATTTGTAAAAAATACTTCCGTTCTTAATTCCTTTGACTACTTACTGATTGCTCTACCAATTTCATAAAATCACCCATTTTACTATCATCCATCCATCTGGTCACTATCACCAGATCATTGGCCTGATCTATGACGATATAATTGCCCCCGAAACCTGCGGCAAAATACAGATTGGCAGCAACTTCTTTCCACCTTCCGGTTGAATTTATCCACCACATATATCCGTAATCTGATTTTGCCAAAGAAGGCAGGTGTGCTTCGTTCACCCATTTTTCTGACAGTAACTGTTCGTTCTTCCATTTTCCCTTGCGCAGAAATAACAGACCAAATCTGGCCTGGTCTATGGCACTGATAAAAATTCCGCCTCCGTGGTGACCTCCGCCACTTACCGATTGCGTCATGATCCCGTCTATATTCACAAAAGAATTCTCATAGCCATACCAGCGCCAGGTGCTTGAAGCGCCGATGCGATCCATGATCTTTTCTTTGAGTACAACGGGTAAGGGTTTTCTCCACACCTGCAGCAGGGAATACGCTAAAAGATTGACGCGCACGTCGTTGTATTCAAACACCGTTCCAGGCTCACTCAGTTTTCTGTTCTTCCAATCATCCAAACCACCTTCTTTTGGGGGTCTGTCTGCCCAGTCTTCTACACCAAAAAGGTTACCGCTCCAATCGGAAGACTGTGTCAACAGGTGTTCCCATGTAATCCCTGAATTATGCTGCCCGTCAAAAGTGCCATCCCAAACATAATTTTTTACAGGATCCTTCACACTTGAAATGAGCCGATCGTCTATGGCCAAACCCGCCATGGTTGAAAGAAAACTTTTGGTTACACTAAATGTCATATCAACCCTATGTATGTCTCCCCATTGCGCTATTATATAACCGTTCTTTATAATAAGGCCGGCCGGTCCGCCTCTTTCTTTTGTCGGACCCAAAATTTTATACGCCGGTTCACCGGCAAAAGCCTTTAAAATGGCTATCCGAAGATCTCTTTCCACTTTATTCTCATTCGCCAAAGCAAAGTTCACTGCACTGTCTAACAACTTGGCATTGATCTTCATTGCTGACGGAGCCTTTTGTTCCCAATGTGCCTCAGGGAAATAGTTGGTCTGCGCAATGGCCAGGTTCAAGCATAAACCAAAAAGAATGAGGAATATATTTTTTTTCATTGTGCTATGTGATATGAATTTATGGATGATGTACACGGTTTTGTTCCTTTTATGTTTTATTCTTTATTTTTCGAAAAAGTAAATTCATTCCTCCTTTCCGGTAGGAGCATTTCTTTTAAAGGAAAAACTTATTTGCCAAAAGTACCGATATGCCAAAGTATACCTGAGGGGTCATGAACAAAGTACTCTTTTCCCCAATCTTTGTATTGGATCTCAGAAATGCGCACCCCGGGATATTTCTTTTCAAGGCCCAATTGCCTTATCCCTTTTTGGTGATGTTCCACATTTTCTACTTCTAAAAATACCATGGTATTATCTACCCAATCTTTTACAAAAGCATCTTGCAAGTAAAAGCCAAAATTTTCCTGCTTGAAATAAAACAAATGAGGGGATAACACTACTTCTTCAAAGCCAAAATCTTTATAGAAATCTCTGGATATGGCTATATGCTTTGCGCCTAGAAAAGGTCTGATCGATTTGATTGAAGCTTTCATTGATCTAATTTAATTCCTGTAAAAAATAGCCGGGCTCGCCAAAGCAACTCGTATGCGTGGTCATTGGCATGCTTTTTTCGAGGCCTTGAACATTTTATGACTTTGGCATTTTTGTTTATAAGACATGAGATGCCATCCCCTTCTTCTTCAGAATTGACATCGCCGGCATTGATAGAACCGATACCAATGGCAATTTTTGGGTAACACCGTTCAGTTTGATTTTACTACACCCTGTAATAATCTCCTTTC
>CAZWAN010000173.1:0-2678 GCA_964631875.1 uncultured Flavobacteriaceae bacterium | reverse complement strand
GCTGTAAACTCCTCTCCCTGGTAATTTGTGGTGAAGGTGTACTCTCCGTCGAAGTTCGGTAAGAATGTAAAATCTTCCGTTTTTGCTTCGTAAAGGAAGGTGCGCTTGTCGCTTTCCCACGGATTCAGGGCCAGTGTGTCGCCCGTAGGAAGCGTAACCGATGCTGAAGAGTAGGCATAATTCCCAAAAGCGTAGAAAGTGCGGGCGTACTGCTCCTGTCCGTCGATCATCCGTTTTACGGTGAACACGTCGCCGCTCGGGCTAAAGGGAGTTGGATCGCTGTCGAGACACGAGGTAAGTGTGGCAACGGTGGTTAAAAGAAGTACAAGTTTTCCGAATTTTTTAATTGTTTTCATCTGTGTTTAATTTTTTTTGAACGGTATTGTAATTAATGGATAATTTCCAGTTCCTGGTTTTCTCTGTATTACAGATGCAGATCGGGGAGATTGGTTGCGTTGAAGCGAAAAAAAAAGTCTGATTTTTTGTGCAGGAAGAATTCCGAATTATGCGCTGATGTCGCTAACTATCTCTTTTAGAATATAGTCGGCAGTCTCAATATTCGGAACATTTGAGAAAGAAAGTGTAAGTTTTCCGTTGGCTTCTTTCATCTTTCCACGCGTTTTTCCTTTTTGGATGTGCTGAACGATCTTCAAAAAGTCTTCCGACTGGTAGAACGACGAGCGTTGATCGGAAACAAAATAACAGATCATTTTCTGGTTTTTCAGGATGATCTTTTCCATGCTCAGTTCGATGGCTTTCCAGCGCAGCGGAAGTACGTCGAGCAGTTCGCGGCTTTCGGCCGGAAGTTTCCCGAAGCGATCGGTCAGTCCTTTTTTGAAGAGGTCGAGCTGCTTCTGGTTCTCGATGTTGTCGAGTTCGCGGTAAAGCATCATGCGTTCGGTGTTTCCCGGAATATAGTCACCCGGAAGCAGCAGTTCCATGTCGGTATCGATCACGCAGTCGTTCACATATTTTACGTTCAGGAAAGCCTGTTGCTGCTGCGGATCTTCGTCTTCGAAAAGGTCGGCAAATTCCTCGTGCTTGAGTTCCTGGATGGCTTCGTTCAGGATGCGGTGGTAGGTTTCAAATCCGATATCGGCGATAAAGCCGCTTTGCTCGGCGCCCAGCATGTTTCCGGCCCCGCGGATGTCGAGGTCCTGCATGGCGATGTTGAACCCGCTGCCCAGCTCCGAAAACTGTTCGATGGCCTGGATGCGCCGGCGCGATTCGGCGCTGAGTGTCGCCAGCGGCGGGGTAATGAGGTAGCAAAATGCCTTTTTGTTCGACCTGCCCACACGACCGCGCAACTGGTGAAGGTCGCTCAATCCAAAGTTTTGCGCCTGGTTGATGATGATGGTGTTGGCATTCGGAATGTCAAGCCCCGATTCGATGATCGTTGTTGCGATCAGCACATCAAACTTCCCGTTTATAAAATCGAGCATCACTTTCTCCAGCTTCGGGCCTTCCATCTGCCCGTGCCCCACCACGGTTTTCACCGCCGGAACAATGCGTTTGATGGTGTCTTCCACCTCATAAATATTCTGCACGCGGTTGTGGATAATAAAAACCTGCCCGTTGCGGTCGATCTCGTATTCGATGGCTTCCTTGATCACCTGCTCGTTAAAACCGTGCGCCTCGGTTACGATCGGGTAGCGGTTGGGTGGCGGAGTCTGGATGATGCTGAGGTCGCGGGCGCCCATCAGCGAAAACTGCAGGGTGCGCGGGATCGGCGTTGCAGTGAGTGTCAGCGTGTCGACGTTTACCTTGAACTGTTTGAGCTTTTCCTTTACCGACACGCCGAATTTTTGCTCTTCGTCGATGATCAGCAAGCCGAGGTCCTTGAATTTGACATCCTTGCTCACCAGCCGGTGCGTTCCGATGATGATATCGATTTTCCCTTCTTTTACTTCTTTGAGCGCATTTTTTACTTCGGCGGTCGATTTCAGCCGGCTCACATATTCGATGCGGGCGGGAAAATCGCTTAACCTTTCCGAAAACGTTTTAAAGTGTTGCAGGGCCAGGATGGTGGTGGGTACCAAAACAGCGACCTGCTTGTTGTCGGCCACGGCCTTGAAAGCCGCGCGGATGGCGATCTCTGTTTTCCCGAAACCAACGTCTCCGCACACCAGCCGGTCCATCGGAATCGTCTTTTCCATGTCGGTTTTCACGGCTGCGGTAGCTTTTTCCTGGTCGGGAGTATCTTCGTAAATAAACGATGCTTCGAGCTCGGTCTGGAGGTACGAATCGGGCGAAAAAGCGTAGCCCCGCTCGGCACGGCGCTTGGCGTACAGCGCGATCAGTTCCTTGGCAATGTCCTTCACCTTCGATTTGGTGCGGTTCTTCATTTTTTGCCAGGCACCCGTTCCCAACTTGTTCAGGTTGGGTTCGCCGCCTTCCTTGCCCTTGTATTTCGAAATGCGGTGCAGCGAGTGGATGCTCACCAGCAGCGAATCGTTGTCTTTGTACACCAGCCGGATCGCTTCCTGCATTTTGCCGTTCACCTCGGTTTTAACCAGACCGGCAAATTTCCCGATGCCGTGGTCGATGTGCACCACAAAGTCGCCCGGGTGGAGCTTGTTCAGCTCTTTCAGCGAAATGGCTTCGCGCTGTGCTTTCCGGTTTTTAAGTTTGAAACGGTGGTAGCGCTCAAAGATCTGGTGGTCGGTGTAAAAGCATTT
>CAZWAN010000172.1:0-2743 GCA_964631875.1 uncultured Flavobacteriaceae bacterium | reverse complement strand
TGATTTTGAATACAGGAATATCCTGCAACCACAAGGAATGCTAAAATGATAATTTTTAATTTTTTCATGTTTTCTATTTTTTTTCGTTTTGACAATATATCAGATTAAATTTGGGATAATAATTCTTCTCTTAATTCTGTAAGGGCATTTTTCAGGTCAATTATTTCTTTTTCCTTCTTCGGATCATTCATCAACTCAAGTTTTTTAATGGCTTCCTGGCAAATCACATAATCTTCGCAAATTTCCATAAACCCATTGTTTTCACTGTACATGGCCGTTATGTTGTTTTCGAATTGGGGAAACTCCAATACGACTGCATGCAAGATATTGTCAATACCTGTCATCATGGGATAGTTGATCATTAATTAGCTGACTGGATTATCTTTATTAGGTATTCCTGAATGAAGGTACTGCCATTGTTATGTTAAAACCAAGATAAATACAGTATTTTACGGTAAAATGACTCTCGCAAAAATTGCTTAGTTTTACAGTAGATTTCTCCGTATGATCAAGTTATACTCAAGGGCTGAAATTTCAGATAAAACCATTCAGGAACAAATAGATTCAATCTGTTTGAGTGCTGAACTTAAAACTAAGCCCCTATTATGCCGCCTGTTAAAATATTTGGTGTATGAGACGCTGGCCGGGAGAGAAGAGCATCTCAAAGGTTATAAAATTGGGGTGGAAGTTTTTGAAAAGGATGCCGATTTCAACCCGGACCAGGATCCGTTGGTTCGAATCCATGCTGGCCGGTTGCGGCGTAATTTAAAAATGTACTACCTGGATAAGGGGAAAAACGACCCAATTATTATTGAGATCCCGAAAGGGCAATATGTTCCGAATTTTACATTAAATTCTTCCTTTCCCAAAGAACAAACCAATATTCTGCGGAATCAATCCAATCCATTCGACAGACCTGCCATTGCCATTTTACCCTTCAAAAATTTATCCGGCGATTCATCTAAAGATTATTTTGCCCTGGGTTTTTCTGAAGAGCTTTCCGTTGAACTTACGAAGTTTGAGGATATCACTGTATTTGAAAGCATTCCCTTTTACAATGAATCGATTTCCGAGACGGATCGGTACGATTACATCTCAAAAAGGGGCGTCCGGTTTATCATCGAAGGCAGCGTCAATTTAACGGATCATCAGGTCAGGGTACTGGCAAGGCTAACGGATTTACAGAAAAAGGAACAAATATGGGCTCAGCGTTACCTGAAAGACCTTTCAGCCGCAAGCCTGTTTGAAATTCAGGAAAACATTGTTGCTGAAATAGCGGGCATTGTTGGCAGTGAGTACGGGATTATCCTTCAACAATTATCGCTTGACCTATCGCATAAAAAACCTGAGCACCTGCAGACTTTCCAGGCTATTTCAAAGTATTATTGTTTTGAAGCGAATCAAACCCCGGAGGCTTCCATTGAGGCATTTCAATGTCTTGAACAGGCCATTGAAAATGATCCACAGTCTGGCGTTGCTTTGGCAATGCTTGCATCCTTGTATGGCAATCGATACATGTTGGACCTTGCCGGAGCAGAAGAAGCCTATGACAAAATGTACAAACTCGCTGACCGGGCTATTCAATTGGAACCAAACAGCCTGACAGTCAATGTTATTTATGCATGGTGGTTCTTTGTCAATAACAATAAGGGAAGATTCACCGAGGTCACTGAAAGATGTCTCTCCAGGAGCCCAAATCAGTCGATGCGATTGGGATCGCTGGGTTTCCACCTCTCCCTGTTCGGTGAGTGGGAGCGAGGAAAGATGATTCTTGATAAAGTAATGCGTACCAACATCAGTTTCCCACTGTATTATTATGGTGGAACCATGCTTTATTATTACAGGCTAAAAGAGTATGAAAAAGCCTTGTCTGAAGTGATTCATTATAACGTTCCAGCTTTATTCTGGGGGCCCTTGTTGCGCGCGGCTGTTTTAGGACAATTAAACAAGTTATCTGAAGCCAGTCAGCATATTGACCAATTGCTGGCACTAAAACCAAATTTTAAAGAAAAAGCCCGGTACCTGATCAGTCGTTTTGTAAAGGAAGAGGACCTTGTTGCTCATGTCCTTGAGGGACTTCAGAAGGCCGGGCTGAAAATAAGCGATGGATAATGTCCCTCTGATGATGCCATCGTTTCTACCTTTGTTTCAGCATAAATGGCAAACCTGCCTATTTCTTCTCCTTGTACCCCGCACCAATGGGAATGTCGACATATATGTACAAGCTCGAATTCTTTGAATCAATGTCATCCCTTTTCATGACATCCACAAGTCCGTAGAAGTAATTGATCCCCAAATTCATGCCCGTTCCCCTGAACTTGTAACCCAGGCCGCCGGAAAGGCCGGCATCGAGCCGTTTCACCTCATCCCGGATATCGAATTTGAACTCGGAATCATCCTTGCCGTAGTAGGTATTCCGGAAATAATCCTTTGCCTCGTGCCTGAGTCCCACCTGAAAGCCCAGGTTGCCGAAGAATTGTTTGGAGAATCGGTATTTTACGTGGATAGGGACATAGAAATAGCCGATCTTCCGTATTACGTTCCCATCAATGAATACGCTGTCGAGCTCCGGGTCTCCGAGTGAGTAGGGGTTGATGTTCTTTGCCCCGGAATTTGATTTGACGCGGACGCCGGTGTTGAGGAACCAGTTGTTCTTGATCCGGATGTCGAAATAGAAACCGAGGTGAAAGTTGTGCATCCCCTCGGCCTCTTCGATGCCGCTGAGCCAGGAGCGGTTGAAGCC
>CAZWAN010000171.1:0-2805 GCA_964631875.1 uncultured Flavobacteriaceae bacterium | reverse complement strand
CCACGGCTGACAAAATACGCCACTAATACCAGGCCTTTTGTTATGCGAGGCCGTTGTGGGTAATTTTAGAAATTCGAAATGCTAGAATCCAAAAGACTACTTTTTTTAAAATCATATCTCAAATTATTCGGAGTTGAGAAAATTGACTTGATCAAAGAAACGGCGGACTTCATTAATGGAATTGCAATCTATGATGAAAATGACCCAGAGGAAAGTCAGGAATTTGTTTGGCATAAAACGGAAAAGGATGTTCCTTCTGCTCAACTGAACAATCTAATTGATAAAATCGCGATGAATAAATGGCATAATGGAGATAAAATTTCTACTCAAATTGAGGAAATGGAATTTGATGAGTTTGACAATATCACTCGGGATAAAATTCTAGAAGAGTTATTTGATGTTAGCATTCGAATGGTTGATAATGGACAGGAAACGGATTCATATTTTGTACACTACTGATAAACTACCCACAACAACGCATAATTCCCAGCCTTTCTGAATGGTAAAACAGGAAATTCCTAACTTTAAAGAATCAACAACCACGGCTGACAAAACAAAGACACAAACCCCTGCCAAGGGTTAGCCGGGGCCGTTGTAAACAATAAACGCTCTTTTGAATTCTAAAGAAGATTGTTTTGAACTTAAAAGAAACTGACTAGGTTTTGGCGCAGCTGACAAGACTCGTTTCCATAACAAGCTGAATCGGAAACTGATTATGCTGAACATTAATGAAAGATCACGCACTGCGCTATGTGATTTGTTTTGAACCCTGTGCCCCGCGTTTACAATTTACAACAACGTATAATGTTCATTGCGGCTGAATCTTTAAAAGAATAATTCTACGGGAAACCATATTTCCGTAAAGCTGATAAAAATGTAACTTTAAAACCGCAACGAAACATTATACGCAAACCGTTACCCAACATTAAAAATTTCATCCCCATCACTTTAATTTTGTATTATGAATAAAGCAATATTACTTATCGTGGGATTTTTACTCTCTTTCAACGTAGCAGGACAGTTGACTTACGTTCCAGATGACAACTTTGAGCAGGCCTTGATTGATTTAGGGGTTGATGATATTTTGGACGACTTTGTATTGACAAGCAACATTGAACCGCTTACTGAACTCTCAATAACCTATCTCGAAATTTCAGACCTTACAGGAATTGAAGACTTTGTTAATTTGACATCCTTGGTTTGCCATCACAACAATCTAACAACACTTAATGTTCAAAATTTAACAGCATTATACATCCTATCTTTTTCATACAATCAAGTCACTACTATAGATTTGACTAACAATGTCAACCTAGCTATTCTTAACGGTAATTTTAACAATTTGACTAATATTGATTTATCTCAAAACACTGAACTTACATCATTGCACCTTTACGACAATCAAATTGGGTCTATAGATATATCCAATTGCTCAAGCATTAATTCTTTGGGTCTTGCTGGGAACAACCTTTTATCCCTTGATATTAGCCAAAATATACTTTTAGAAAATCTTGCCGTTCAGGGCAATCAATTAACCGAATTGGATGTATCCAATAATACCCAGCTTGAAGCACTTCAATGTTTTGCAAATGACATTGACAGTTTAGATGTAAGCGGAAATCCCGAATTAAGAGGTCTATGGTGCTATGTAAATGGAATGACTTATTTGGACGTAAGAAATGGTAATAATCAATTTATAGATTTTTTCAATTCACAGGGGAATCCCGAATTAACATGCATATTGGTAGATGATGCTGAATACAGCACCGACAATTGGGAATGGATAGATGAATCTTCAACTTTTGTTGAGACCCAAGAAGAATGTGATCTTCTACTATCTTTAAATTCCGAGGAACTTAATCATAGTGTTGCTATTTTCCCTAATCCTTCGAAAGGGATACTATATATTGAAAATTACTCTCAAACTACATTTGACAAGATTCGAGTCATTGACTTAATTGGAAAATCTGTTTATGTAACACCTTATAATGAACAGATTGATTTGACACATTTGAGTAATGGACTGTATATATTGGAATTAGAAACGTCTCAGGGGGCCAAATTGACCAAAAAGTTGATAAAACAGTAACCTTAACGTTGGGTAACAACGCATAGCAAAAAGCCCGGCTGAACCGCAAAACAGAATATGATTACCTTTAAAGAAACCAAAACCACGGCTGACAAAACACGCCTTTAAAACCAGGCCTTTTGTTATGCGAGGCCGTTGTAGTGCATTTTAACCTATGATAAAACTGACCTCTCTTGCGATAATAATTTTACTTTTTTATGGTTGTAATTCGGATCTTAAAAATCATAAAGAAAATTCTGATATTTTAGAAACTGACTTAAAATCTGACACTATAAAATCCCAACTACCAACGCACTTGAAGGACACGGTTAAAATAAGTGGAAATACTATTTTGATTTTGCGACCTGATAGCTTGAGATTCCAATCTTATTTAGATGCTGGCAAGGAATGGATTTATGAAGTAGATTCCGATTTTGGATTTGGATTTTCAATAGCATTAGATTCCGTGAATATTAATGGGGTTAACGAAGATGTAACTGACAAAAGATTTGTAAAAATATTAGGGTGCAAAGATTGTCCTATACTAATTGACAGAGATACTATTGATTATGGATTCATTTTGGTAAAAACTAACGAATCGATTAGAATTGACAACAGTGTTTTTTCATCTGAATATTACATTCAAGAATTCGAACAATATTTTAACCGATAAAAACGCACTACAACAACGCATAATTCCCAGCCTGGCTGAATCGATACACTGAATGTCGAGTACA
>CAZWAN010000170.1:0-2882 GCA_964631875.1 uncultured Flavobacteriaceae bacterium | reverse complement strand
ACTAACAGGAGGAAATCAAAATCATTTGCGAAAAAACCTCCCTGGGCGGTTGGCACGGACAAGGTTTACTCAACTTTTTTTATTAATTTTCTGATTTAATAATCATCCAAATAGAAATACGATGGCCAATCCCTATCAAGTGAATCAAAGTGTAAGTCTATCCCATTTTAAAACCAAAGAAATAATTCCTGATGCCAAGGATAAGCTCAAAAAAGTAAGAAAGAAGATCGCTAAGATCCAGAATACCATGTATGCACACAATAAATACAGTGTGCTCATCTGTTTTCAGGGGATGGATACGGCCGGGAAAGACAGTTTGATCAGGGAGGTTTTTAAATCCTTTAATACGAGGGGTATCATCGTACATAGTTTTAAACAACCCACCCCTCAAGAAAAGGAGCACGATTTTATGTGGAGACATTATCTGGCACTCCCTGAAAGGGGTAAATTCGGGATATTTAACCGCACCCATTACGAAAATGTCCTGGTAACCAGAGTACATCCCAACTATATTTTAGGTGAAAACATTCCGGGTATAGACGAAGTGGGGCAAGTGGATGACGATTTTTTTCATAGGCGTATGGAACATATCAATCATTTTGAAAGACATTGGACTGACAATGGAATGATCATCTTAAAATTTTATTTGCACCTGTCAAAAAAGGAGCAGCGAGATCGCTTGTTAAGACGTATTGATCTGCAGGAAAAAAACTGGAAGTTCAGTGCGGGAGATATGGATGAAAGGCAGTTATGGGATCGGTATATGGGTTGTTATGAGGATATGTTAGTTCGCACTTCTAAAAAGAACGCACCCTGGTTTGTGATTCCTGCCGATGATAAGGATTCTTGCCGGTTAATTGTTGCAGAAACCATTTTGGAAACCCTGGAAAAATACACGGATATTCAAGAACCGGAATTGGATGAAAAGACATTAGCGCATTTGGAAGAATATAAGAGGATGTTGAGTAGGGAATAGGAATGAGTATTGAGTAGTTAGTATTAGATGCCTGAATAACGTTGACTGTTTGTAATTCCTTTTTATCACTTTTTGAGCATATATTTTTGGAGTAATAATAGCGTTTAAAGGATCATTGAATTTGATCAGATTAAAACAAGATCAGCTTTAATTATTGGATCAGATTTTCATACATCATCCATACACTATCCATACTTTATCCATACACCATCTAAATGTAGCCGAATTGGTTTGTTTTTTATTTGGATTAGGAATTTTATTTATCGATTTTTGTCTTTTATTTTTCGCAGTCCAACTGTCATATTAATGCTGATCTCCCTAAAATTAAACATAAAACTTTACCATACAATGATTATCCATTTCAATCGTTAAGGTAAATGTTGAAGTGATTTCCCACAAAAATGAACTATATCCCCAATCAAAAATTTAATAAAAAAACATGCAAAAAGTAGCTTTAATTACCGGAGTCACGGGCCAGGATGGCGCTTATTTAAGTGAATTCCTTCTCAAAAAGAATTATATTGTACATGGTATCAAAAGAAGATCTTCGTTGTTCAATACAGATCGAATTGACCATTTGTATCAAGATCCACATATAGCAAATCAGAACTTTATTTTGCATCATGGTGATATGACCGACAGTACTAATTTGATCCGTATCATTCAGGAAGTGCAGCCCGATGAGATCTATAATTTAGCTGCTATGAGTCATGTACATGTCTCTTTTGAAATGCCCGAATATACAGCTAATGCTGATGGTATAGGTACTTTGCGTTTATTGGAAGCCATTCGTATTTTGAACATGGAAAAGAAAGTGAGGATCTACCAGGCTTCCACCTCTGAGCTTTATGGTAAGGTTCAGGAAATACCGCAAACAGAAAAAACGCCATTTTATCCGAGAAGTCCTTATGCTGTAGCAAAAATGTACGCTTATTGGATTACGGTGAATTATCGTGAGGCCTATGGTATCTATGCGTGTAATGGAATTTTGTTCAACCATGAATCGCCTATTAGGGGAGAAACCTTTGTTACAAGAAAGATCACACGTGCTACCTCGAAAATAGCCTTAGGATTACAGGATAAATTATATCTGGGTAATTTAGATGCCAAACGCGATTGGGGTCATGCCAAAGATTACGTACGTATGATGTGGATGCTTTTACAACACGAAACACCACAAGACTGGGTCATTGCCACCGGAAAGACGACCACGGTCAGGGATTTTGTCAAAATGGCATTTGCTGAAATTGGCGTGGAATTGGAGTTTAAAGGAGAAGGCGTAGATGAAAAAGGTTATATTAAATCGTCAAATCACCCAAAATATCAGGTAGAGATCGGTAAAGAGGTCGTTGCGGTCGACCCGAGATATTTTAGACCTACCGAAGTTGATCTTTTGATAGGTGATGCCAGCAAAGCAAAAGAAAAATTAGGTTGGGTACCTCAATACGATTTACAGGATCTGGTTAAAGACATGATGGCAAGTGATTTGAAGCTCATGCAAAAAGACAGGTACTTGCATGAAGGAGGTTATGATGTGTTGAATTATTTTGAGTAGAATGGCATCTGGTGAAGCGGTTATACAGTTATACGGTTATATAGTGATGCGGTGATGCAGTGATGCGGTGATACAGTGATGCGGTGATACAGTGATGCGGTGATGCGGTTATGCGGTGATGCGGTGATACGGTGATGCGGTGATACGGTGATGCGGTGATGCGGTATAAGTGTGAAGTGGTAAAAACGGGATCAATGGGAAATATTTAAAAAAAAATGACACATAAAGATTTAGATGTTTGGAATAGAAGTGTCGATTTGGTTCTTAAGATTTATGAATTGACCAAAGAGCTTCCAGAAAATGAAAAGTTCGGATTGATAAGCCAAATTAAAAGATCTGCCATTTCCATTC
>CAZWAN010000169.1:0-2882 GCA_964631875.1 uncultured Flavobacteriaceae bacterium | reverse complement strand
GGGTGATCAACAGCCAATCTGCATAAATGGCCTACACCTAATTTTATGGGTTGTGCCTCGGGCTTGGCCTGGTAGTGTAAATCAAAGAAATTTTCACTTACAAATGAGTCAAAATCTTCCTCTGCTCCCTGATATATTTTTTTAAGTTCATCACGTATTTCGGGAACAAGTACTTTTTGTGTGGCCTGCTCGTTTGGCAATATTTCGCTGCAGTCGCCATAGTAAGTGCATAAAATGGTGTCGACAGGAATAGGAGAGCGATCTACATGAAAAGAATAAACATCCGTTGGGAAAAAAGGGTAGCGATCATCTCTGTCATAAAATTTGATCAGGTTAAGTGTTGGACGTGTACCAAGCGATTTTAAGGTTTTTAAATCCTCTAAAAGGATTTCACGAGCAAGATTCCCTTGTTCACTCAACTTAAGTTGAAGAAGCTCACGCGGATGAATTTCGGCTACATTTTCGTTTGCGTCAAGCTTTTTGACAATCTCAGAAAAATCACCAACCAGTTCACGTTTCCAACAAATCGCATTAATATTTCCATGAAAAGAAGCGGAAACAAAGTCTTGAAAATTAGTGACGTATTGAATTTGATCCGCTGTATGTGATCTGTTTTCCATAATGAAATGATTCTAAACTATTTAAAAAGTAGTTTACTACGGTTTCCAAACCGCTTGATTTTAAATACACTGATCATTGTATCAAAGATTAATTGCCAATGGAAAATCAAAAAAATTAGCGCTGATCGCAGTGGCAAATACATTAGTCAAACAGGCATTCGCAATTGCTAAATCAGGAAGACCATACGATAAAAACTTTGACTCAACATTAGCCTAAAAAGACTTGCTTTTTAACTCAGTTCTTTGTTGGGGCATCGTGTTTTTATTCCAATTCAGCTTCAACCTTTTTCTCTATTAACCATTCATATAATTCACATAAAAAACCATATTCTTCGACTTTTACGCAATATGAATGAAAATTCTCATTACGAATGCGTTCTAATTTTTGCATCCATCCTGTTTTTGCGTCTTTCCCACCACGAAGCTTTTCCTCTCTAGCTGCACCCCAGAGGTCTTTTTCGAGTTGTTGTTGGGTCATGATACGAATAGATTTGTGCGTGCAACAATCAATTCCTTATAAGCTTTTTGCCTGTCTGTATCAAGAAAAGAACGGTCTATAAGTTCGATAGCTTCAGGCAGCCATTTTTTTAGTCTTTTATACACGGCATTGATTTGTTTGTCATTTAACTTCAATACATCCCCCAAGCGGTCGAAATACCCTTTATTGAAATTCAATTTTTTACCTCCAAGTAGTAGTGCAGTATCTTCTTTATCCTTCGGTAAAATCAATTTTACATTAAGCAAGTCATACGCAGGAGATAAAGTCCATCCGAATTTGTTGAGCCACATCGAAAAGTTCTTTAGGTGCATATCGTTATTGCCAATAGTGTAATTAAAGACAGTCAATTCGAAAAACCGCAGTTTATCCAATAAGGTGTTTGCCGATAGTTCTCCTATGGTTTTTCCTACCATTTCCATGGTGCCTTTGTACTTATCTTCCAACTCAAGAATTTGCAAAAAATCAATCATATGATTTTTTGATCCGTCTTGATTTCTATCTATACGCTTGGTAATAAAACACAACTCACCGGATGCTAAACGAATCATATTGACAGGAACGATATCTATCTTATACAAAGCTGCCAGTTTCATAGAAAGATGCTCGTTTTCGGGCATTTGTGGGTATTGAGCATTTTGCGGCTTTAATATGTATTGCCCTTCCAGTGCATCCATGACGGTTAAGCGACCTTGATGTCCGTTTTCCAACTCAGTTTTAATCCATCCCAGAGATAATTTAGGTTGTACACCAGGTACGGTTACAGATTGTTCTGCAGCTTCTTTTGCTAATTTTTCCATTTCTGATAACCGATAGGGTAAAATCGGAGCGTGTTTGGTCCCGTAGAACTCCTTAATGCATTCTGGGTGATAATCGCCATCATGCTTTGCATCCAACTCCATATAACAATACAAACATTTACGCATCGGTTTTCTCTATTATTGGATGAATACTAACTGCTCCAATTGCATTTTGACAACATGCAAGTAATAGTCCCATACGATCATTTTTGTTGATTTTCCAGCTTTCTGCTGCAATATTTAGCAGCCAACCTTCCGGAATCAGTCCATCGAAAAAAGGAAATAGCCTTTTGCTTCTGTAGGGGTTATGGGTAACAGGCATATTAAAAGTGATGAACTGATTCGGGTATTTTTTGACATAGGCTTCGTTATAGACAAATAGATATTCTCCATTGTCGTCCTCAATTAAAATACCTACTGGTTCGTTGTTATATTTAACTATTCCCTGTCGCATCATTATTGTTTATTGGACCTAATACATGACCAAAAAGCATCAAAACCTGGTTTACCTTTGATAAGCTCAAATTTTCTTTGCCTTGCTCAATCTTTCTTATTACCGTTAAAGCTACTCCAGCCTTTTCGGCAAATTCTTCTTGGGTCAAACCCAATTGCTTTCTTCTGGTCTTTACAAATTCTGGTAATTGATTCATATTATATGCATTTACATACAAATGTAATAAAAATATTTAAATTATATGCTTTTGCGTATAATTTAATTTGTTTCATCTTTTTTATATGCTTTTAGATATAATTATTTAGTATTGCTTTAAACCTTTCTTCTGCCTTCAAACTTTCATCCCAGGCCATTTTCAAATCGGCTAATGCTTCTTCCACCCCTCGCTGCCGCGCAATTTGCATCGCGTGGTCAACTCAAATCTACTAAAATTTTCATTTTGCTACGCTGAATCTAAGATTTCCTCCTGTTAGTCGGAAATTTATATACCCTACTTTTTGCTTGACCAAAAA
>CAZWAN010000168.1:0-2889 GCA_964631875.1 uncultured Flavobacteriaceae bacterium | reverse complement strand
CGGCGTGGCGACGGCGGACAGCAACAGGAAGAACAGGAGCGCCCGGACACCCTGCCTGGGCGCCCGTGCACGGTGCGGTGCACTGGCTGGACCCGCCGCATTGCCCTGGACTCGCGGTATCGCCGGGTGGTTGCTCATGGTCGGGGCGTCCACAGCGGGTTCACGGGAGCTTGATCTTGCCGCCGCCCGGTACTGCGCCGGGGATCCCTGCGCCACCGCCCGCCTCAGGAACGATGATGGACGAGGCCGCTTCCCGCCGCATTTCGTGGAGTTCACGGAGGGTCTCCTCCACGGCCTTGTTGGCCGCCGCCGAAAAGCCCTGTATCGCCTCGGCCAGCGAGCCGGCATCGATATCGAAGGACAGCGGCAGGGCGCCCATGGCCGTCATCAGCTGTGTCTGTCCCGCGTAGACCACCGGTCGGGTGTCGTCGGTGGTTCCGTCAGTGCCCACCGGTGTCATGACACGGATGGTGCCCACCCTGCGGTCGGTATAGACGTCCTCGCGATAGAGTTCCGTCAGGTCCATGTCCGGGACCAGTTGCTCGTCTGCTGGACTCATGATCCAGGTGCCTCTTTGTCCGGTTTGCGTGGCAGGCAACGGTACCAGATATCGCAGCCGGATGTCCTCCCGGCAGGTGCTCTTTCACCTTGCGATCCCCGCCGCAGCGCGTACGAGCCGTCCGTCCCGGTAGTCGGCCAGCGCCTGTTCGATCTCCTCGCGGGTGTTCATCACGAAGGGACCGTACTGGACAACGGGTTCACCCAGCGGGCGGCCAGTGACGAGCAGGAAGCGCGCGCCGTTTGCCCCCGCGGTCACCTCCACCATGTCCCCGGGAGAGAGCACTGCCAGGTGGTGCGGCGCCATCGGCTCTTCGCCTATCAGGCCGTCACCCTCGAAAAGATAGGCAAACCCCGCGTCGCTCGCTTCGGTCTGGTCGCGAAAGGATTCCCCTGCATCCAGCGTAACGTCGAGGTAGCGAACGCCGGTGTGGGGGTCGTGCACCGGGCCCCGGGAGTCGGCGTAGGCGCCGGACAGGACGCGGACCTGTTGCCCCGGCAACTCCACGAGGGGAATGTCCGGTGCGCTGAACTCCTGGTATGCCGGGTCGCTCATCTTCTCGCTGGCGGGCAGGTTGATCCACAGCTGGAAGCCCCTCATGAGCCCGCCGGACTGGCGCGGCATCTCCGAATGGATCACGCCGCTGCCGGCCTGCATCCACTGTGCGCCGCCGGACCGGAGGTCTCCGTGGTTGCCCATGCTGTCGCGGTGCTCCATGTGCCCGTCGAGCATGTAGGTCAGGGTCACGAAACCGCGATGGGGATGATCCGGAAAACCGGCGATGTAGTCGTCCGGGTCGTCGCTGCTGAAGTGGTCCAGCATGAGGAAGGGGTCGAGATGGCGCAGGGCGGGCAGACCGATGCTCCTGCGCAGGGTGACTCCGGCCCCCTCGGAGACCTCCATGGCGACAACGCGGCGAGCGATCCCTCGCGGGTTCACAGATCCACCGCTGGCTGGCGCCGGATGCCTTCCACCGACAGGATCAGTTCTACCTCGGCGGACGCCGGGCCCAGGTCGTAGTCGATGCCGAAGTCCCTGAGCGTCAGGGTGGTGTTGCCCTGGAAGCCCCGCCGGTATCCGCCCCAGGGATCGGGTCCGTGGCCGACTTCCTCGATGGCGATGCTCACCGGCCGCGTGACGCCGTGAAGGGTGAGGTCGCCCGTGAGCGTGCCCTTGCCGTCCGCCAGCGGCTTGTAGCTTGTAGAGACGAAGCGTGCCTCCGGGTGCTTTTTGACGTCCAGGAAGTCTTCGCCGCGCAGGTGCTTGTCGCGTTCGGCATGGTTGGAGTCGATGCTCGCCGTCTTGATCACCACCTCGGTGCTGGCCGCGGCGGGGTCTTCTTCGTCGAAGCTGAAATGGCCCGAAAACTCGTTGAAGCGTCCGTATAGCCAGCTGTAACCGAGGTGCTGGATGCGGAACTGTACGAAGGCGTGGGCGCCGCGGGTATCGATCTCGTATTTTTCCGCGATGGCCGTCGCGGGCAGCGCCACGGCGCCTGCCAGCATCAGGGCGATGAGTGGTGACCTGGTCATGGTGTGTCTCCTCGTGAATGGTTTGGGTCGGAACGGGGACCGCGGCCGAGCATCCGCAGCAGGGTGCGGTCGCGGTCCAGGAAATGGTGTTTGAGGGCTGCGAGGGCATGGATTCCCGCCACGCAGACCAGCGCAATGGCCAGCGCCAGATGTGCGGTGCCGGCGATGTCCTCCTGGTTCGCGAGGCCATGGATTGTCGCGGGCACGCTGAACAGGCCGAACACGTCTACCGGACGTCCGTCGGCTGTGGAGATCAGGTACCCGGCCAGCGCGGTTGCCAACAGGAGCACGTACAGCAATCCGTGGACGAAGCGCGCGATGCGGCGCTCCGCCAGGGAATGCCCGGGATCCGGATAGGGGGCGCCGTACCGCAGGCGCCACACCAGCCGGAACACGACGATCATGGTCAGCAGTACACCGATACCACGGTGGATGTTGGGCGCACTGCGATACCAGGAGTGGTAGTAATCCAGACTGGTCATCCACAGGCCCAGGGAAAACAGCACCAGCACGGCGAGCGCTGTCCACCAGTGCAGCAGGATGGCAACGAGACCGTAATGGTCGTTCCGGTTTCGCCAGCGCACGGGATTCCCCCTCGTCCCCGGTCCCGACTCAGGCCGCTGAGGCGATCCGGGAAACCGGCAGTTCCAGCCGGTCGATGGCTTCCCGGGCCCGGGTCTCGGCTCCGGGGTCCAGCATCAGCTGGTCTGCAGCGATGGTCTCCACCTCGTGGATCCCGAGAAAGCCGAGGACATGTCGCAGCCACGGCGTGGCGAAGTCCGTATCCCCGTCCAGCGC
>CAZWAN010000167.1:0-2905 GCA_964631875.1 uncultured Flavobacteriaceae bacterium | reverse complement strand
AATGAAAATTTTAGTAGATTTGAGTTGACCACGCGATGCAAATCGCGCGGCAGCGGTGAAAATTTGTTTTGTACGGTTATTTGACGTACATTTACATAAAACAAGATTATCATGGAAGAACAAATCAATAAAGACGAAAGAATAGAGTTAAGAGTCTCCTCGACCGACAAAAGAATTTTCAAAAGAGCCCAAAAACTAAGTGGCGATAAGTCATTTAGTAGCTTTGTAGTTCGAATTGTTAAAAAAGAAGCAGAAGCAATCGTTTCAAAAAATGATCGAATAATCGCTACGGAAAAAGATCGTCAAGTTTTTTTTGACGCTGTTTTTGGTAATATAAAACCAAATAAAAATTTAGTAGCGGCTGCTAAAAGATATAAATCAAAGAAATCTTAACATTGGAAATTTCAATACTCGATAAAACACACAATCGAAAAAATTTTGAATGTGAAGAAAAATCACTTACGGACTATATTCAGAAACAGGTAAGTCAAGACGTAAAAAAAAGACTTGCAATTTGTTTTGTAGCCGTTGACAGAGAAAATAACGTTAGAGGATATTACACTCTAACTAGTGAAAGCCTCGGAAGGGAATTAATCCCTGAAAAATACCTCAAAAAAGTGCCAAAAAACTATAATGCCCCAGTAATTCTACTTGGACGATTAGCAAGAGACCAAAAGGAAAAAGGAACGGGTTTAGGAGAGCACTTGTTGCTAGATGCTCTATTTAGAGCTTTTATCTTATCTGAAGAAAGTATAGGTGCAATGGCTGTGGTTGTAGACCCAATAAATGATCATGCTGTAAAGTTCTATGAAAAATACGGATTTGAGAAGCTTCCAGATAGTGAGAAAATGTTTCTTCCAATGAATACGATAAAGCAAATTGTATAAAACAAAAACGCACCACAACAACACCTTTACGCAACGCCCTGCGGGACACTGCGCATAGCTAAACCGTTGTGGTTAATACCTAAAAACTAAAAAATTATGAAAAATTCACAGAATTATTTTTTATTATCGGCCCTATTCTTGATTGCGTTTCTAGTTGTTCAATTTACAGACATTTATGGAGACTCAAAGTGGTTTAAAGTATTCGCACTAATTGTTTCTGTTTCATTTTTAGTTGGCGGAATTACGCAAAAGCGAAGGTCAAAATAAAGCCCACAGGTTCTTGTGCCTTGAATAAAAAGAAAATATCAAAAGAAAGAAACTGAAGCCACAACACGGTGCATAGTACATATCCTGCGGGATACGCAGCATACACAAACCGTTGGCCGTAATTAATTTGAACTAATATTTTAATATGAAACAAAAAAAGCTTTTCGTATTTATCCTGTCAATTTTTATGTCCATGACTTTCATTGCACAAAATAAACCTGTGAGAATTGCTGTAATTGGACTTACGCATACGCATGTTCATTGGATCTTTGGTAGCGAAAAAAATGGTGATTTTGAGATAGTAGGCATAGTTGAAACCAATAAAGATTTAGCTGAAAGATATGCCAGACAACATGGATATTCTATGGACATCGTTTATGATAACATGGAAGAAATGATTCAAGCCACTCATCCGGAAGCGGTTTGTGCATTTGGTACGATCTATGAACATTTAGAGGTAGTTGAAAAAGCAGCTCCTTTAGGCATTCATGTAATGGTTGAAAAGCCTTTGGCAGTTAGCTTAGCGCATGCACAGAAAATGGAGGCCCTTTCTAAAAAATACAATGTCCATTTACTAACTAATTACGAAACCACATGGTATCCTTCCAATTATGAAGCCTACAAATTGCTGGAGAGGGATTCTATCGGGGCTATTCAAAAGGTGGTCATAAGAGACGGTCACAGGGGGCCAAAAAAAATAGGCGTGAACAAAGAATTTTTGAACTGGTTGACTGATCCTATTCAAAATGGTGGAGGTGCAATTACAGATTTTGGCTGCTATGGTATCAACTTAATGACCTGGTTAATGAAAGGTGAAAAACCACTTACCGTCACCGCTGTAACTCAACAACTACAACCGGAAAATAATCCAAAGGTAGATGACGATGCAACAATAATGTTACAATATACTAAGGCCAATGCCATGATACAAGCTTCTTGGAATTGGCCAATTGGAAGAAAAGACATGGAAATTTATGGACTAAAAGGTGTGATTTATGCTGATAATCGACACGACCTTCGGATCCGTATTTCTGAAGGCTATGATGGTTATGTTGAACAATCCTTTACGTTAGAGGAAAGGAAAGCACCATTCAACGATCCGTTTTCTTTATTTGCATCAGTAATTAGAAATGAAATAACCCTTGAACCCTTTGATTTATCCTCCTTAGAAAACAATATGGTCGTCATGGAAATTTTGGATGCCGCTATCAAAAGTGCCAAGACTAAAAAAACAATTGACATTAAAAAGTATTGAGTATTGAGAGAGGTGATGTGGTTATACGGTTATGCAGTTATACGGTGCCCTGCGGGCAGGGAAAAAGTTTAAAAGATAAATACAGATTTAAAACCTGGCCTCAATTTTAAAAGTATTGAGTATTGAGTATTGAGTATTGAGAGAGGTGCTGGGGGGTACCTGAAAGAAGGGGATCAAATTTGACCCGGCCTCAAATTAAAAAGGGCTAAGATAAAAATCCATGCATAGTAAAACGGGGTAGCACCGCCGTGTATACAAGGTGATCACCCGGCCGCACTTAGCCTGGATGAAGAGTGAAGTGCTTTTTTATTTGCAGCCTTGTCCCGAGCTCTCGGGATTGCCTACTTTTTGGTCAAGCAAAAAGTAGGGTATATAATTTTTCCGACTAACAGGAGGAAATGAAAATTCGACGAAGTCAAATCGAAGATTCAGCGGAGCTACATTGAAAATTCAGCGTAGCTAAATGAAAATTCGACGGAGTCACATCGCAGATTCA
>CAZWAN010000166.1:2071-2963 GCA_964631875.1 uncultured Flavobacteriaceae bacterium | reverse complement strand
AACGGCCTCGCATAACAAAAGGCCTGGTTTTAAAGGCGTTATTTGTCAGCCGTGGCTTTTGGTTCTTTAAAGGTACTCATTCTCTATTTTGTGATTCAGCCGGGCTTTTTGGTATGCGTTGTTGTGTGTTGTATTGAATTACTTGTTTTCTATTTTATTGAATTGCATCCAAGCCCACATAGCGATCAATCCGAACAGACAAGCCATTATGGTTTCAGTCCATTTGTCAAATTTGTCAAGAGGCATTCTCCAAATGAAAAATATGTAGTTTATATAGAAAATGCCCAATATCACAGACCAAATCACATTCATTAAATCAGAGTTCATTGACATGAATGCAAAAACAAAATAAACAACATGTAGAATGGTGAATATGATCAGCACAGTCCGCATGGTTTGTATGTCAGACTTAATTTCTCTCGATTTGTCAGTCGCAGTCATCTAAAGTTATTCAATCAATTTAATATTACACACAACGGCCTCGCATAACCCAAGGCACGGGATTAAAGGTATATTGTTTTCAGTTAGTTCTTTTATGGTTTTCCTCCTTGATCATTCAGTTTTGCGGTTCAGCGTTGCTTTGGGGTATGCGTTGTTGGTAAACGTTAATCAATTAGTTCTTTTGTTCAAATATTGCACAATCAGTAAAATAGTAGAAATTAATATTCCGATATGTGGAATGTAATTCGGCCAAGCATTGTTCAACATTTCTATCAATATGTAAATAGCCAAAATGTTCAGTCCACTAATCAAAACACTATATGTCCATTGTCCAAAAGTTCCTCTTTTTGTGCTCAGTTTAATTGAAATCATTATTTCAGTCAGAGCGATGATTATTGGAATATATCCCCAAATTATTTCTTCAAGATCCATTTTTGGATAATGTTTACCA
>CAZWAN010000166.1:0-2051 GCA_964631875.1 uncultured Flavobacteriaceae bacterium | reverse complement strand
GCTACAACGGCCTCGCATAACAAAAGGCCTGGTTTTAAAGGCGTATTTTGTCAGTTAGTTTCTCTGTTCAATTTATGCATTTCCATTCAGCTTTGTGGATCAGCCAGGCTTTTTGCTATGCGTTGTTGGCTATAGTTAAATTTGCTTGCCTAAAAAATCGAAATTTCTAAAGTTGACGGAATCAGTTTCAAAAATTCTGAATGCTTTATAGTTATTTATTCCATTAATAGAGTCAGATATCATTCTCAGTTCGTCATCGGTCACTTCTTTATCTGCGATGAATACTAATTTCATGTTGTAAAAGATTTCAGGTCTTTGTGACTTTGCATGAGAGTCAAATTCATTCCTAATATCTGTCAAGTTTTCGCTCAAAGTTGTTCTTACATGTAATTCGTCGTTTGAGGGCTTATAGCAAAAAACATAGAAGCTAGTCCAATTATTTCTGAGATCAACCAGCGAATCATTTGATTGTGGCGGATGTATAGTGAAACCCATTTTTCTCTCATAATAGCCAAACTTGTCACTGGCACGAATATAATGGTGTTCTATTGTATCCTGTGCTTCACTATTGTAACTTGATAAGTGTAAATTATTTTTCTCAACGTGATAAGAAAAATGAAACTCCTCATTTGTTTCATTTTTAAATTTTAAAATCAGTGAATCACTATTAATTTTCCAAGTCCCTGGAAGTGAGTCAAGGAACAAATCAGTGGCTTTGTAAGTATGATCTTGTGAAAATTCAATTATGCTCCAGTTTGCGCGATTTAAATTGTCATAATTTGGGTGATACCATTTCCCAATTAAGTCTTGATCAGTCTCACCACAGCCTGCAAAAACGAATATCAGAATCAGTAAAACGATAAATCTTTGTCTTGTCATTTAATTATTGCCAACGGCCTCGCATAATACATCGGCCTGGGTTTATCGGCGTATTTTGTCAGCCGTGGTTGTTGATTCTTTAAAGTTAGGAATTTCCTGTTTTACCATTCAGAAAGGCTGGGAATTATGCGTTGTTATGTGTTGGTTTAAGTCAGTTGTCAACTTTTTTAAAACTATTCGAATTGTACCCATCAGGGGTCATATCTAAATATTCGTAACCAAGAAATAGTATTCCATTGGCGTAAGCAGAATAATCAGCACCATCTTCGTTGTAAGTCTTCCAATTGCTTAATTCTAAAACGCAATTATTATCATCGCTAATATTCCATGTGCCTTTGTCAATCAAGACCAAATCATTCTTTTCGTAACTGTGTTCAAATGTACCGTCAGATTTTAAAGTCAGATAGTTTGAAGCATTGTTGTCATTTGAACATTTATATTTTCCGACAACATCTTTCGGGCACTCCCTTAAGTCCAAGCAACCCTGCAACGTTAATACTAAAAGGATATTTAGGAATAAAATCAGACGTATTTTCATTTGGGGTTAGTCAATTTAAACTTACACATAACGGCCTCGCATAATACATCGGCCTGGGTTTAAAGGTATATTTTTATCAGTTAGTGGTATTACGGTTTTCTGTACTCGACATTCAGTGTATCGATTCAGCCAGGCTGGGAATTATGCGTTGTTGTGCATAGTGTTTTTCTGCTCTCAGGTCTAAACGGCCTCATAGCCCTCGCCTGATTCTTTATTTTCCTTGACAAATTGGTCATCTTTTGTCCAAATGTATAATAGGGTTGTTATTTGACTAAAAACAAAAATCATCAAGAAAGTCCAAGTCAATTTTGTGTTTTTAGATATGTGTTTATAAGACCATAGTCGCCTGAATAAATAAATCCAAGCAACAACGGTTAATACGAAAATCGAAATCACCTGTGTGTGATATGCCTCTATGCTAGGAAATGTTCTCCACATAAAATCAATCGTAAACATGTCAATAACCGATAAGAGGCTTAGAATACTCGGAATAGAAGTCAATATTTTCGTGTAAATATTCATTCTTACATTATGCACAACGGCTTCGCATAACAAAAGGCCTTGGTTTTGGTGGCGTTATTTGTCAGCCGTGGTTTTAGTTTCTTTAAAGGTAATCATTCTCTGTTTTGTGATT
>CAZWAN010000165.1:0-2982 GCA_964631875.1 uncultured Flavobacteriaceae bacterium | reverse complement strand
ACCCGGAGAAAACCAAACAGAAGAAAAGGTCTTAAAGGCCGTTTGTTAAAACAAGGGCCATAAAGTTGAAAATTTTTAAAGAAATAAAATTCAATGGAATATGTTTTAAAACAGAAAATATATGAAATTGAAAATTTAAATTTGTTTTATCCGGTGAATGATGTCGAGCTCTGCAGAGGTGCAACTCTAACAATAGCCGGTGACATGAAGTGGTGAAAACCGCAAGAGCATGAGGGGAGAGAAAACCGGGTAGATTCAGTTTTATCCGGTTTTAAATTTATTAAACAACCATCACTTTTTGTCCTATTGTAAAAAAAACCTCTACTTATTTCTTATTAATTCAAATCATGTATTGATGCAAAGCCAACTTAGAAAAGTATTTTTTCAAAACCTACAACACTGCCTATTATCAGATAGATATTTTGAACTAAATACACCCATCAGAATAGAAGTGCGACAATCAAAGATGAATTATGACTACATGCCACCGGCCTTGATACTTGGTTTATCCTCTGCCTGCAGACTACAACAAAACAAAATTTTAACTACAAAACTTAATGCCAACCCATAATTAAATTGACAAACAAATGAATGAAAATTTTACGCTTGTACCAACCCTAACAGTCCATCCCGACAGATTGAATATTTACAACGAGATTTTCTGGCACAAACCGAAAGCAAAGTACAGGCAGTATGAATTGCCGGAAGATTACGAGAAAAAAAAATATAGTCATTTATTAGAATCCGACAGAAAATCACATGGATATATTTCACCAATTGCAAAAAGAAAAATTACAAAAGCTATAGATTATTTACTATTATTAAGTTCAGATAAAAAAGTCCACAGTTTGAGAACAGGCAGAAAATTTACCTTCAAAATAGCATTTATAACTTTAACACTACCATCAAAACAAATTCATACAGACAAAGAAATTAAAAGAAAATGTTTGAATCATTTTTTAATAGCTATTCAACGAAAATTCAAAGTATCCAATTATATATGGCGGTCAGAAAAACAACAAAACGGAAATTTACATTTTCATATATTGATTGATAAATTTATACACTGGAATGATGTCAGAAATCTTTGGAATAATATCATTAATAAATTGGGTTATGTAGACAGGTATCAAACCCGAATGAAGGAGTTTTACAAAGACGGATTTAAAGAGATGAAAAATGTAAGTAAATCCTGGAACGTTGCCAAACAAAAAGAAAGCTATAAAAGAAATTTAGCTACTGATTTTCAAAATCCAAATAGCACCGATATCCATTCAATTAAAAAAATTCATAACTTGACTAATTATTTTGTAAAATACATGACGAAAAACGAACCTACTTGTAATAATACAAACCAAAATGAAGATGAATTCACAACTTCAACAGGTGCCACCTGGGCGGCCTCGAAAAACCTTCAAAAAATCAAAGGTGCTAAAACAGAGATTGATAGCCAAATTGATGAAGAAATCAAAAAATTGGTTGACAATCACAAATGTAAAATGTATACTTCTGATTATTTTAGTGTTATATATGTTGATTTCGAAAGCCTGGCAAAATACGGAGCTGATAGAATTTTTGAAATATTTTCTAAATACATTATAGAAAAATTTGATTATCATATTCAAACAAAAATTACAATACCTTATTGATTATCGTTACTAAGTTTTTTTTCTTTCCCGCCCGCCCGCTATCAAAGAGGTGCCCCAGCCTGAGCCAAGCTATTTAACAAAACCACATATTATAAAACAATTTTTCTTTTTAGCGGTATTTTTTTATGATTTTAAAATTGTCTTATAATGTAATTTTGCTAAATAGCCCCGCCATTTGCCCGCGCTTCAGGCCGTGCCACCACTTTGTTAGCTCCCCGCCCGCCGCTCCCTGGTTTATTCATTTTTTCAATGTCTCCGCTGATGGCCAAGCGCCCAAGAGGTGAAAACCACCACTTGGGCGCTTAGCCACCGCCCACCCGCCGAAAAATCCACGCTTTGTTGAAACTTTCAGAGCCAAGCCCACCCCCCGGATAGGTTTCATTTTCAAAGCTAATTTTGTGGTTCCCCATTCGGAAAAGAAACCCGCCCCGCTTTTGTGGCCTACTTCGCTTCGCGCAAGTTGAAAACCGAAAACCGATGTTTAAGGTCATTTTTTCGCTGATGATTTTTGTTGAAATACAACTTAGTCGGTATACCGATGGTTTATCCCTTCTTAAAAATTGCCTTAATTAGTTGTTTTTATCAAATATTTTGAGTTAATTTTGTGTTGTATAACATAAAATGCTTTTTTGCTATGAAAATGAAATTTGGTGCCATTGTAGTAGATGGCCGAAATAAAATTGGCGGGCATGTTGCTTCGAAAAACCGTGCTGGGAGTTACCTGAGAACAAAAGTTACTCCGGTAAATCCACAAAGTTCCTATCAGTTGACAGCAAGGACCGCCCTGACTTCCTTCTCACAAGGATGGAGAGGTTTAACTCAGGCAGCCCGAGACGCCTGGAATGCTGCCGTGGCAGATTATCAAAGGACTGATATTTTTGGTGATTTACGAAGCCCCACCGGTTTGAACCTTTATGTGAGGTTAAACCGTGAACTTGGTTTAATTGGACAAAGTTCAATTTCAACCCCGCCACTACCTGCCAGTGTTGGTGCCGTTGCAGCTACAAGTTTGGCCGCTGCCGCAGGTGCCGGAACCATCAGTTTGACGCTTGATGGTGCCGTTCCATCAAATACCTCTATTAAAATTTATGCCACTCCAGCTGTAAGCCCAGGTAAATCTTTTGTGAAATCACAATACAGATTTATCGGTTACAAAGCAGCAGCTACAGCTACTCCGGTAGATATTCAAACTGAATATGATGCCAGATTTGGTGCTGTTGGTACAGCAGGTCAAAAGATTTTTGTAAAAATCGTGCCCGTTAACGAAACTACTGGTCAGGTCGGACAGGCCTCTCAAGTTAGTGCCGTTATTGGTGCGTAATAACGTTCATAA
>CAZWAN010000164.1:0-2983 GCA_964631875.1 uncultured Flavobacteriaceae bacterium | reverse complement strand
TTTTATTCGCTTTCATTTAATCCATTTATTTCTGCTTAATCAGGAGTGAATTAACCGCCTAGATTACGAATTTTAAACAAGAAAAAGTTACGGTTTAAACCATAATTAAACTATGAAATTGCCGTATAACTGTCTTATTATTAATGTTCAATTTTATTGAATTAGTGAATAGGCTAGTAAAAAATTATTGATAAACTCCAATAAAGTTCAAAGAAAAATGATTTACAAAAATGTAATAAACAAAAACCTTAATGCAGATTTCTTAAAAAAACTCATTTACATGATTATATTTCTTTTCCTGAATTTTCAAATGTTTCCGCAGAGTTTTGCTGAAAATCCAACACAGTTAAAAGAAATACCACCAGCACCTACAATGTGGGAGTTTCAAAAATATGGAGATTATCCCGTAGGAATGCATACTGGTGTACCTAGTATATCTATTCCTTTAGGTGAGGTGGTCTGTGGAAGTTTGACCGTTCCTATTTCAGTAAATTATCATGCATCGGGAATAAAAGTTGATCAGAGAGCTTCGAATGTTGGTCTTGGTTGGACACTAATGGCAGGAGGGAGTATTACAAGAGTAATTCGGGGTGGAATTGATGAGGGACAATATGGTTATGCGAAATCACCATTTAAGGAAGAAGGCACTTTTGACCCGGCTTATAGCAGTAATTATTACAATACTGAGGAGTATATACAAGGATCGAAAGACTCTGAGCCGGATTTGTTTTATTATGATTTTTTAGGATATTCGGGAAAGTTCTTACTTAAACCAAACTCTTATCCATTTGATGCTAATGACGTTATTCAAATTCCATTTAATGATTTAAAAATTGAACCAACTTCTGGTTTTAATTCGTTTGTGATAACTACTCCTGAAGGGATTTCTGCAGAATTCAGTTCTTGGGAATTAACTAGTGAGAGTAGATCAGGTATGATTCAAGGGAGCTTGATAGTTTCAGGTATTGGAACTTGGCATTTAACTAAATTAACAGGACCACAGGGAATTGATGAAATTACATTTGAGTATCAAAATGTCGGACAACCTACAATTGTACCTGATCTAGTAACACAGTCAGAAACTGTAAATTATTTTGACCCGTGTTGGGATTATAACTATACAGTGACTCCTAATAATATTCAACCAAACAGGTGGTATTCTCAAGTGCAAAGGATAAGTAGGATAAAATTCAAGGATGGGTATGTACTTTTTAACCATTCTTCTGGAAATAGAATTGACGATCCAAATAATGAAGAATTACAGCTAGATTCCATAGAATATTTTTCAAATTTCGGGTTAGTTGAAAAGAAGATTAAGAGTTTCGTTTTTGATTATGATTATTTTGGAACCGTCGATCAGTATACAACCTCTAATTCTGTTAGGAGAAAGCTTGAAAAAATTTATTACGAGGCACCTGATGGGTCGAAAAATAATCCATATGAATTCACCTATAAGGATGGACCGTTAGGTTCTGATAAATTACCAAATAGATTATCAAAAGCTCAGGATTTTTGGGGATACTACAATGGAAAAGGAAATAATACTCTTGCCCCTAAAATACAATATGAAGTAAATCCCGGTGTAATGATAGATCTCGGTGATGCAAATAGGGATGTTGACCCAAATTATACCAAAGCTGGTATTATCCAAAGGATTACCTACCCTACATTAGGATATACAGAATTTGAATTTGAGAATAACACGGCCACTATTAACAACTATCAATTTATTACAGGAGGACTGAGAGTCAAGAGCATTAAAAAATTCAACTCAGATGGGAGTTTTAAGGGTCAAAAAACCTATGAATATACACAAAAGAACAGTCCAACGAAGTCTTCGGGTGTTTACAATGGCGCAAATTACATAAATGTAAATGATTATAAACATAGTAGAACTTATTATTATACCGCGACATCGAAACAAGGAAATTGTACATCTATATTTGAGCCTAACTGGTATACTACTAGGTCTACAATAGTAGCATCTACACCAAAGATTAATAATAATTTGGCTACAACTTTTTATAGTATGGTCAAAGAAATTAATGGTGATTTTGCAAATTATGAAGGTTATACTTGGTTTACTTTTGCATCTCAGACAGATGACCGATATCAAGGTGCTGGGCCAATTTCGTTTTCGATTGACAGGAGTTGGGATCGCGGACAATTATTATTGGAAGAGGTTTATGAAAATGGGAACCCAAATCCTTTAAAGACAACTGCGAACACATATTATACGGACTCCATAGCTTCTATCAAGGGTTTTAAGGCGGGAACAAGATTTGATGTTCAGTATTTAGGATATGAACCCCCAGTTCATCCTTATGCATTGGATCTTTATCAATTTAGAAGTCAACAATATTTACTCGTGTATTACACTGAGTATAGCAAATGGAAAAGACTTCAGTCAAGCGAGACTGTATTTGATGGTGTAACTACTTTAGTTGATTATAGCTACAATAATTCAAATAAACATATTAACCCTATAAAACAAACTACAGTTTCAAGCGAGGGAAAAACGGTGGATACGAAATATTACTACCCAGATGATATTGAGAATACTAATTCAATTCAAGAGGGACCTGCGCTCACGGGACCCGAAAAAAATGAGATTGACAAATTGAAGGACAATCTTTTGCATATCAAAAATATGTTGGTTCAAACCTCAACCATTGTTAATGGTACTGTTACATCTATTGAGAGAAATACTTTTAAAACAGACGATAATATTGTTGTTCGAGAATTTATTAAAACCGCAAAAGGAGGTGGCACAGGTCTATCCTTAGAAAATAGAGTTGAATTCGTAGAGTATGATAATGGAAAACTTACCAAAGTAAAAAAGACAGATGGTAGTAGTATTTATTATATATGGGGTTATAATAAATCACTTCCAATTGCAAAAATAGAAAATATGCCATCAGGTAATTTATCATCTGTTGTTGCTGAGGTTATTGAAAAGTCTAATATAGATACATCTAAGTCC
>CAZWAN010000163.1:0-2991 GCA_964631875.1 uncultured Flavobacteriaceae bacterium | reverse complement strand
AAAATCTCCCTTATTTATTTCATCTCTAATCCATGCCAAAGCATCCGCAGGATCCTCTTTTTCTTTCTCAATCACTAATTCAAAAAGTGTTTTTCCGGCAAACGATTCATTTTTGAGATAGTCTATAAGCTCCTCATACATGTTAATTGCCAGGCTGTCTAAATAGTGATTTGGTCTTTTTAGTTTTTCAATTAGTAAATCAATTTGCTCTCTAATCGCATACTCCTGTTCCGGAGGATAGGTATAGATGTATGCAGGGAAAAACAAATTTCCTGTTCTGGGCTCTTGAAAGCCTTTATCAGACATAAGGTCGTATATCTTATCTATGTTTACCATGATAGAATTTGGTTTTTTTCACGGTCATTGAGCAAAAGCACATTCAAGAACCACTCATCGCCATTATCGACAATTGCTTTAAGAATATTTTCGTTAAAATGAATTTTTATTAGTTGATGATCGTGCAATATGCCAAGTTCCTTCAGCATCTTTAATGCAACTTGCCCTAGTTTGTATCTGGTGTTTTCTGTAATTTTCATTAATTCAGGATGGCTATCCATTTTCTTGTAGATAAAATTTTGGAAGTCGTCTGAGGTAAGTTGATCATCGAGATTTAGCCATTTTACCCAAACGGTTTCCAACATAAATTCTGCAATGAGCTGATATAATTTATTGGCAGCGTAAAATAAGATCAATTTTTTATTTTGATCATCTGTTGTTCTATAAAGTTCTAAGAAAATAGGGTTTTGAATTGCTCTTAATCTTTTTTCCAATTCGAATTTGATCCTTCTTTTTGAATTTTCAGAATTTATTGGCAAACAGGACCCATCCAAATCTTCATGACCCGAAATAAAATCAATTTCATTTTGGATCAGTGGGATTACAGATTGAGCTTCTTTAAACAGTAGAGCTCCACTGGTAAAACCGATATTATACTTCTTGTGAAATTCCTTCTTCATTGTATGTTTCAAATATACATTACGGTGCGCATTGACCATAGTAAAAACCCATATTTTTCTTTGAAAATTTGTGATTATAAAAAAGGTGAGTCAACTTTATTACAAAGGTTTCATATAGAGTATTATATTCAAAGTTTATACATAATATTTGAATAAAAACGAAGCTTCTCTATTGCCAATATCGAAATTCTCAGCCTTCTGTAAAGTTAATATCAAAACAAAGTTTTGCTTGACAGAAACTTTATTAGTAGAGCTGTCTTATATTGCTGTAATGATCGAATACTTAGTTTACTGATTGTATGTTTATATATCAATCCCCTTTTTTTTCTAAAAACAAAATACCTGTTACCCTATTTCTGGGTCTATGTTTTCGATATTTCTCAATATCTGCGTTAGATTTGCTATAATATTTCACTTTATATCTGCCAACATACTCCCATTTATCAGTATCATGTTTAATGAACGTTTTTACCGGGGTAATGGTCTGTTTAAATAATTCAGCATTTTCCTTTATCCTTGCTCCATCTCCAACAATAATGATGTCAGGTGCTTCCGGATTTTTTTCTAATGTTATTGCCAGACCTCTAACCACATTGTTTTTAGTTCGAATATATGAGTCGCCACCGGCAGTTTGAGCTGAAACTTCTTTTGCGGTAAACATTTTTTTTTCAGACATAACTCTTAAGATCAATTATTCTATATCAATTAAATTTTGCTGATCCAGTTCCAGGGCTTTCACGGATTGGATGGCATTGCCTGCAATTCCTTTGATGGATCCATACATGTTGACGGTGTTGTTAATCACCTTGTCAATTTGTTTTTCACGTTGTTTCCAGATGCGTTTCATGGCGTTTTTTTCTTTGGTTAGGTCTTCCTGCATTTGGGAAAAACCTTCTACGATCCCCTCGATTTGCATGCGGAATTCCGTGCTGGTTAGGAAGTCGTATAACATGGCCATTTTATCACCTCTGTTTTCCTGGCTTATCACTGCATTGCTCAGTTGGATGATGGACTGTCGGAGGACGTTGGAGAGACCTTTGAACTCTTCGAAAGTGCAGATCCAGATACCATCGCGCAAACCCATTCTTTCCATGTCTTTTGGAAGTACTTCTGAGACCAAAACCCCTATGTTGGCGCCTTTTTCGCGGATGTCGTTTTTAAATTTTTCGATCCAGGAAGGCTGAAAGTCTTTGGTTCGTTTGCTTTCGTAATAGATGGTACCGCAATTTTGGTATTCGCGGGTGTTAACGATCTGTACACAATCGGCACCCCGAGCTCCTTTTTTGATTTCTCCGATGGTGTCGAGCGGAAAATTTGCTGCCAGCCATTCTTCTATGGCCAATTCTTGCACTTCTCCTTGTAATTGCATGGATCCTTGTTCGTGTTTGCGCTTCATTTCTTCCATCAGTTTTTTCTGATCGGCAAGTTGTTTTTCGTATTCTTTGATTTTGAGTTCGTGGGATTCGTCTATCGCTTTCTGAATTTTAATTTTTTCCTCGGCGATCTTTTGGTTGAGGATGCGTTGCGCTTCCGCTTCAATGGCTTCTTTAAGCTCATCTTTTTCTCTTTTGAGCTTTTCTATTTCAGCTTTGCTTTTGTTGAGTTCTTTTATTTTTTCAGATTTCTCTTGCAGTTCTTCATTCAACAATTTGAACTGTTCCAAGTTTTCTGCTTGGAGTTTGTCCTTGAGCTTGCTTTCTTTTAAAGCTAATTCTTTTTTCAGTTTGGTGTTGAGCAAATTCTGAAATTCTTCCTCTTCATTTTTTCTTTGCTCTAAAAAAGCCTCCCTTTCTCTGGTCAATTGGGCCTCCTTTTGTTCGATCAATTTTTTTGAAGCAGCCTCCTTGGCGAGGTATTCCTTTCGCAATGAATCTTCAATCTGGTGCTTAAGGATATCATTTACATCTATTTGTGTTCCACAATTGGGGCAGGTAATTTGAGTTTCATTTTTCATCACATTCACTATTTCGATTTGACAGATACAAATCTAATTTGATACAATGCAGTCTATCTGCACAGTTTATTTCTGATAATT
>CAZWAN010000162.1:0-2996 GCA_964631875.1 uncultured Flavobacteriaceae bacterium | reverse complement strand
AGCCAGGGCAGATACTGACCGATCGGCAGCCGGTCTTGGTCGACCTTCGCGATCTTGGCCGCGGAGCCGGTGGGGCTTGCTGCCGGTCCGCTTTCCGCCGCGGCCGGCGGGTTGGCACTTGCACCTGTGCCGGCCGCTGGTTGCGTGGCCGGTTGTTGCGTGGCCGGTTGTTCCGCGCATCCGCAGGCGAGCAGGCAGGAACTCGCCACCAAGCAAAGGGCGAGCGGCCGGAGGCAGGGCGAGTGTCCGAACGAGGGAGGGCGTCCGGGCATGAGCGGGCACTTTCTGGTGGGGAGGGCAGGAAGTGGCTGGTCGGGAGGGCAGGACGCGGGCGAGGCGCGACCTTACTCTTCAATAACTTCCTTGACCTTTTGAACGAAGTGAGGCGTCTTGCCGTCCTTGCTCAGATCCTGGGCCTTCTTTTCCGCCTGCTTCTTCTGATTGAATTCGTACAGGGCCACGCGTTTGAGCGACTGGTTGAAGACTCCATAGAAGAGCTTCACGCGAGCCTGCACGGGCTCTTTCTTCTTGCGGGGCTTGCGCGGCGTCGCCGCCTTTTTGGTGCTTTCCTTGGTTCCCTTGGCCTTCTCGATGGCCTCTGCCGCTTCGACTTCGTCTCGCAAAGCCCTTCGATCCAACGTTGTTTTGCGCGCCATAGATTTTGGTTCTTCGACTGAGGGGACAAACCGCTGAGGGCCGGGGCGGGCCACTGCGCGGGTCATTGGCCGCCATCGTAGCGGATTTCCCGGCAACTCGCCAGTTGTCGCGGTAGTGGATGTCGCATCCGATCGGGTGGTCGCGACCATCGGTCGGGCGGAAGCTCCGGTCCTCTGGGTCAGAAAAAGTGGTTAGCAAGGCTCGAAGAGGCCTGCGGAGGCCCGGCGCTGCGAAACCTTCCCGGCAGGGCGGGCCGGGGCTCGACATAACAACGGGGGAGACGCCGCGGGTCCGGTGGGCAGGTCGCCGCCGAACCGTTCCGAATGTAGCGATTAGGCGAACTTCGACCGCCCGATAACCGGCTCAAACGGTACAGGTTTCACAGTCGATACGCGCCCTAAATCTTCGCTAACACTTGATCTAAACCACTTGGCGAAAATTGTTTCCGATGTCTCAAGCGCGATCGGAAGGGACGCCGATACGGTAGGTGTCAACTGATGCCGAGCGACTCCCAAAGCTGTTCGACATCAGACAACCGGAGCGGACTATCGGGCCAAGGAATGGCTCGACCGGTTCTGACGTCACCTTCCGTCGCGGATCAAGCCTACCCTTCCGCGACACGTCACGCCTGACTCGCTGTTGGTTCTGGGGAACCAAACGGTGGATCGAATGTGGCCGGCGGACCCGCCTCTGCCGCTCGCATCCAACCCGCCTGGGCCGGCTGGGAGTTGCGTCAGTCGATGATACCATCGTAAAGGAGATTTGGCTCGATGAAGTGGAACATTTTGCTAGGGACCGTAGTACTCGGCTTCGGCCTGTGCACTCAGAGCTACGGCTTCGAGTTGCTGGCCCCGATGCTGGGTGTGGGCGGCGGCGACTGCTGCCAGAAAGACCACGTCCAAGACGGAAAGTGCGGCTGCGATCAGAAGGGGCATGCCCAGAAGGGCGGCCTGTTCGGTCACATGCAGAAGGGTGACGGCAAGGGCTGTGCCCAGAAGGATGGCTGCTGCCAGAAAGATGGCAAGGGCCATGCGCAGAAATGCGGCTGCGGTGGTGGACTGTTCGGCGGCCACGCCCAGAAGGGCGGCAAGGGCTGCGCTCAGAAGGACGGTTGCTGCCAGAAGGACGACAAGGGTTGCTGCCAGAAGAGCGGCGGTCTGTTCGGTCACCTGCAGAAGGGTGGCTGCGACAAGGGCTGCGCTCAGAAGGACGGCAAGGATTGCTGCCAGAAGGACGGCAAAGGTTGCTGCCAGAAGGGTGGCATGAGCATGCCCAACTTGTTCGGCTCGCTGTTCGCCTGTGGCGGCAAGGGCAAGGGCAAGAATAAGTGCGACACGGCCGACGACTACAAGAGCGACAAGGTTGAGGACCCCAAGGCTCCGATGCCCCCGGCTCCGGTTGTCGACCCCTCGGCTTACCTGCAGACTCGTCGCCCGGTTGTCCAAGCGAGCGTCACGCTCCGCTAACTGGAAACTGAGTTAACGACAACGAACGGCCTGCTGGACTTCACCGTCCAGCAGGCTTTTTTTGTTGGCGAACCGCAGCCGAGCCCACGCAGGCCGGCTGCCCCACGGCTACTTGGCCGAGTTCCCATCGGTCGCGCCACCTGCGGACGCGTCCCCTTCGTGCGCGGCCGCCTCCAGCAGAGCGCTGGCGAAGCCCAGCAAATCCTCTCGCCCGCGGCAGAACTCCTGCACCGGTTGGTAGTCGCCGCAGTGGCCCGCCAGTTCGAGCAGCATCGGCACGATCCGCGGCGCCGCATTCTCGTCGGCCGCGGCATACGCCAGCAGCGCGTCCATAGCTTCGCGATGCCGGTCCAGCCGCATCAGCAATTGCACCAACGCTTCGACCGCATGCGCGCCGTACTCCGCCACGTCCAACTGCTCGGCCTTCGAGCGGAAGAAGGCGACCGCCTCGTCCGTCTGCTCGCCCAGCAAACCGCGAAGGTACAGCCCGTGACTGGGATAGATGTCCGCGAACGGTTCTTCTCCCTGGTATTGGAACTGCGGACTGAGTCGCCGCCCGTAGGCGGTTAAGTCCACCGCCAGCCGCAGTTGGTCCGGATTCTCGAGGATCCTCGCGAACCGCACCGTCGACGCCAGGTGCGTCGTGTCGATGTGGTACGAGTGTTCGCCGAACAACCACTCCCGGCCCTCGACCAAATCGGCCAGCGTCCCCTCGGCCGGTTCGTTGCCTTCCTGTTGAGCGATGTCGGCCCGCACGGTCGCCAGCAGCTCGCGATGCACGTGCTCGATCAGCAGTCCCGCCGCCGCTTGTTGATCGGCCATCCGGTGCTGACGGAACGCCGTCTCGAACGTAGTGATCGCGTTGCAGGTGCC
>CAZWAN010000161.1:0-3041 GCA_964631875.1 uncultured Flavobacteriaceae bacterium | reverse complement strand
GAATCACAAAACAGAATATGATTACCTTTAAAAAAACAAAATCCACGGCTGACAATTGCTTGCGCCAGTTCGCTTCGCTCGTGTCACGTCTTTAAAACCAGGCCTTTTGTTATGCGAGGCCGTTGTAAACAATTATGGAAAACGTACTCAAAATTATACTTGGAGTCATATTAATAGTTCTAGGTATTCTTTGGTACAGGTATGAAAGGAAAAAGTTTATCGGACAAAGAGAAAATGGGGAATATATCAGAATGTCCTTTACAGTTGAGTTCATATTGGGTGCTTTCATTCTCTTCGCAATTGGCATTCGACTAATTTATGATGCACTATAAATGAACGAACGAGAGGATTATTTCAGAATATCAAAAAATGGTCACGTTCATATTTTGAGTGATAGAATCCCGTTTAGATGGACCGAACTAATGATTTGGTCAGCAGCATCTTTTGCATTCCTAATCTACTTTCTTGGATTACTTACTGGTGTTCTAATCGCATCCCTGACTCTGATTGGCTATTTACTTTACAGGTTTGCTTCTTGGATTTATTACTCAGAAGTACATATTGATGAAAGCAGTGGCAAAATGACTCGATTGACTAAAATCCTTGACAAGACTCGTTCCTCTGACTTGATTACCGACAAATTTGACCAAAACCGATTTGAATTTTCTGAATTAACCCGTAGTGGTAAGACGAAATATCTAATGAACTATCGTACGCACAGGAATAATGAGCTATTGATTTTAAGGAACAAAGCGGACAAAGAAAGGATTGAGAAATATATAACTGATAACATAACAGTTTACAACAACGCATAATTCACAGCCTTTCTGAATGGTAAAACAGGAAATTCCTAACTTTAAAGAATTAACAACCACGGCTGACAAAATACGCCACTAAACCCAGGCCGATGTATTATGCGAGGCCGTTGGCAATAATATTGAATAAGCTTTTCTACATATCGACTTACATTCTGACTTTCATATTGATCTCCTGTGGACAAAACCCAAATGAGAAAAAGCTGATAGGAAAATGGTACGGTATTGAAAATAACGGATATACAAGTATTGAATTCTATACAGATAGCCTGATATTTATTGAACATGAAAGAGAAGTATCGCAATGGCATGCAACCAATTCAAAAATTGAATTTTCTATTCCAACATTAATTTCAGATTCCACAGGAAGTCTGAGTTACGTTAATGATAAAGTTAAAGTCAATTATAGCTTGTCAGAGGATCAGGACACCCTTTACGGCATTTTTGAAAATCGATTTGGAGAGAATAAATTCAATCTACTGAGGGCAAATAACTACATCGAGTTTCTTAATAAGAAGTATGATATCACTTTTTCCTTACCACAAGATGATTTGGTTGAACCCATAATTACCGACGCTATTTATGGTTTAAAAGTATTTGTCGGACATTCAGGGAATAAGATTATCGGAAAAACTGAGTTCTCGAAAGATCTTAACAACTTAGATCCCGATATCAATAAGTTCATGGCTAACATTAGTCCGAGTGAGAAATTTATGATTGAAACACACGAAGAATTGTTGGATTATAGATTCCATTTCAGGGTATTCGCTGACAAAGAAATACCTGATTCTACAATTTTAAATATTTTGCCAAGAATGATCAAAGATTCGATTCCTGTGAGAATATTTAGAATTTACAAAAGTGATGAACAATGGGAAATAGGTAAAATGCGAGGAAAAAATATTAATACTATTGCCAACAACGGCTACCCCTCAGCAGGGCTGAATCGGTAAAAGAATATGATTAACTTTAAACAAACAAATGCTACGGCTGATAAATACTGGCTTTGAACCCCTGCCAAGGGTTAGCCGGGACCGTTGGCGGTAATTAAAGAAAAATGAAACAACTATACCTCGCATTTATCACCATTTTGGCGTTATCATCAAGTTCTTGTGTTCAGCATCAAGAGAAGGAATTGATAGATTCTAAAGAAACCTTTGGGCCCAGAATTATTGCAATTAATTATGATAGTTTATATCATTTGGAAAAACCGCCAGCTTACGAGCCTTTTCCAATGTATGGAGCATTTTTATTTGGGGTAGCAACCCAAAACGTACCAATGGTATATAACCCTAAACTCTCTCTTCCTGAAAACATAAAAAAATCAACAGATGTTATTTATAAAGAAATTGATGGGTTATTACTCGGTGTGGATATATACTCAAATAAAACTGATAAATCATCGAACCCACTAATACTAATAATTCATGGTGGTTATTGGAAAGCAGGTGATAAAGGAGAGTTCTATACGCAGCGTGCAATAGAATTTGTTGAAATGGGTTACACAGTTGCTTCGATAAATTATAGATTATCCACTGATTATAAATTCCCTGCTAATATAGAAGACTTGAGAGATGGCATCTTGTTCTTAACTGAGCATGCTGAGGAATACAACATAGACCCTAGTCAAATTATGACATATGGAATTTCTGCTGGAGGACATCTTGCAGCTTTTATGGCACTTGCAGCAAACTCTGACAGAGAATATGTAAAAGGGTTAAACCCGTCTTCATTTAAAGGCGCAATTTCATTATATGGAATACATGATATGAGTTTGACAATTCAAAGAGAGCATCCCTTTACTGAATTGTACATTGGAACATCTTATGTTTTAGACACTACCAATTATATTGATGCTTCAACAACCCAACATGTAGACCAAAATGACCCTCCAATTTTATTAATACATGGTTCGCTTGATGGTTCTGTATCTGTAAAAAATTCTGATAATTTGTCACAAGTACTAGAAACAAAAAAAGTACCCTATGTCTATGACAGAATTGAAGGTTGGCCTCATGTGATGGATTTTTTCTCACCAATTGGTGAAAGAACACTCTGGCAAATTCATAAATTTCTTAATAAAAATATGCCTTCTGAAGAATTGAAAATAAAGAATGAATAACTACCGCCAACAATGTATAAAAGCCATTAAAACGGCTCTTATACAAAGCCGTTGTAATGCATTACCAAAATATGAGACATCTGTTTTCCATACTATTGACTTTG
>CAZWAN010000160.1:0-3055 GCA_964631875.1 uncultured Flavobacteriaceae bacterium | reverse complement strand
TCATTACTCAATACATAGTTATAAATATATTCATTATTATATATCAGTAACTTATGTTACTATACATAAACTAATCGTTTATTATTTAAACGCTAGTGCAAATCATTATTTTACATATTTTGCTTATCACACCAAATTGGGTTACATTTGTAAAATACAATTTTGTTTACAATGATAAACAGTGATCAGTTTGCAGAAAGGTTAAAAGTCATTATGGATTATTATCAACTTACTGCTTCTCAATTTGCGGATAAAATAGATGTTCAAAAGTCGAGTATTTCCCATCTTTTATCCGGCCGAAATAAACCAAGTTTGGAGTTTGTTATGAAAGTAACTAAGTCTTTTGAGGAAGTAGAACTATATTGGCTACTGAATGGGAAAGGTACTTTTCCAAAACATTTAGATTCAGAAGAGGAATTCTCTCCTGAACTAGAGCAAAAATTAGTCCAAAAAAAACTCCCTGATTTTTCAGAGAGTTCACAAACTATAGAAAGAATAGTTATTTTTTTTAAGGATGGTACCTTTAAAGAATACCAACCCTGAGGATTAATAATCCCCTAATGTTTCAGGGTTTTGTGCCAAGGCAACTTCGAGCTGTGCGTCATTAGGAGCTTTTCCATGCCACGCATGGGTATGCATCATAAAATCCACGCCATTACCCATTACCGTATGCAATAAAATACAAACAGGTTTCGTCTTGCCTGTTTTTGCTTTTGCTTCTGTCAAAGCGTCTTGAATTGACTTGATATCATTTCCCTTCTTCACCTCCAGAACCTCCCATCCAAAGGCTTGAAACTTTGCTTTTAAATCGCCTAAAGGCATTACATCATTTGTAGATCCGTCGATTTGTTGTCCGTTATAATCTATTGTAGCAATGATATTATCTACTTTTTTACCTGCAGCATACATAATCGCTTCCCACATCTGACCTTCCTGTAACTCACCATCTCCATGCAGTGTATATATTAAGTGATTGTCTTTGTTTAATTTTTTTGCTTGTGCAGCTCCTAAAGCGACAGACAAACCTTGCCCCAAAGAACCAGATGCTATTCTAACACCGGGTAAACCTTCATGCGTAGTTGGATGGCCTTGCAATCTTGTATCTAATTTTCTAAATGTGCTTAACTCTTTTATTGGAAAAAAACCCGATCTCGCCAATACACTATAATAAACTGGAGAAATATGGCCATTAGATAGGAAAAAAAGATCCTCACCTATGCCATCCATATTAAAATTCTTGTTGTATTTTAAAACATTATTATAGAGAACGGATAGAAATTCAGTACACCCCAATGATCCACCCGGGTGACCGGAGTTAACTGCATGTACCATTCTAACAATATCTCTTCTTACTTGAATGGTGAAATTTTCTAATTCTTGAATAGTGGACATAATCTTTTATTTTGGATTGCAAAAATATCAAACTCTGTTTAAAATCAGCAAGAAATATTAAAAATCATTGATAAACTATAAATAAAGTATTACCCAAACATATCCTCACTGTCAATCAAGATTGATTCAATAAATTGATTGCTCTTCATCATATCGTCATGCAGTACTTTATCATTGGCAATAAACGGTACTTCTACCCGGTATGCTTCAAGAAAATTTTCTAAAAAATTAGATGTTTTTAGGGGTCTTCTAAAATACAATGCTTGAGAGGCATTCATTAATTCAATTCCTAAAATAGTCTGCACATTATCAACAATTCTCTTGGCTTTGGTAGCTGCATTTGCGCCCATACTAACATGATCCTCTTGTCCGTTACTGGAAACGATCGAATCAGTAGATGCAGGTGTGGCGTACTGTTTATTCTGGCTAATGATACTGGCGGCTGTATATTGAGGAATCATAAATCCACTGTTCAACCCTGGGTTATCAACCAAAAATGGAGGTAGCTCCCTTGCCCCTGATATTAATTGAAAAATTCTTCTTTCTGAAATACTGCCAATTTCGGCGAATGTCATTCCTAAAAAATCTAGCGCAAAAGCCAAGGGCTGACCGTGAAAATTACCACCGGATATAATTCGATCTTGATCAACAAAAATATTTGGGTTGTCTGTTACCGAATTAATTTCTACCAAAACGGTCTTTTCAACAAAGCGCAACGCGTCTTTAACCGCTCCGTGAACTTGAGGAATACATCTGAATGAATAAGGATCTTGGACATGTTTTTTTGATTGTTCCATCAATTCACTTCCTTTGAGAAATTCTCGAACACGCTCTGCAGTTTTTAACTGACCCCTATGGGGTCTTATAAGGTGTATTATTGATTCAAACGAAGATAAATTACCATTAAATGCCTCCAGAGACAATGTACTGATCAAATCAGCTAAATATGATAATTTGAATGCTTTTAGCAATAGGTAAATGCCATAGGCACTCATAAATTGGGTACCATTTAACAAAGCTAATCCCTCTTTTGAAGATAAGGCTATTGGCTCCCACCCAAATAAGTCCAAAACCTCCTTGGCCTTTCTTTTTTCACCCTCATAGTACACTTCTCCTTGCCCAATCATAGGTAAGCTCAAATGGGCCAATGGGGCAAGGTCTCCCGAAGCACCTAAAGAGCCTTGTGTATAGACAACAGGATATATGTTATAGTTGAAAAAATCTATTAGTCGGTCAACCGTTTTTAATTGAACTCCCGAAAATCCATAGCTCAGGGATTGGATTTTAAATAGAAGCATCAATTTTATTATTTCTGTTGGAACTTCTTCTCCTGTACCACAGGCATGAGACATCACCAAATTTTCTTGAAGTTTTTGAAGTTGATCTCTATTTATTTTTACATTATACAGGGAACCAAATCCCGTGTTAATCCCATAAATAGGATCGTCACTTTCTTTAAGTTTCGCATCCAAATAAACCCTGCATTGAACAATTTTTTCTATTGATTCTTGAGATAGTTTTAGTTTAATATCCTTTTGAATTATATCTTGAATTTTATATAAATCTAATTGTTCACTGTTGATATAATGATAGTCTGCCATTACAAAAAAATTTGATGCAAATTAATGATTTTTAAATCCAATGAATCCACTTAAATACCCCA
>CAZWAN010000159.1:0-3142 GCA_964631875.1 uncultured Flavobacteriaceae bacterium | reverse complement strand
AAAAAATACCAAAAATTGGTCCTGGTGGTCCGGGCGCCATCCCATCCGGGTCAATCCAGTAAATCGGGTTGTTAAACGAATAATTATAGGGTGAGTGCCTGCGCATTTTCTCAGCCAACGGGTCAACGTTCATCCAACGTCCAAGAGCTGAGTCATAGTTTCTTGCAGAAAAGTCCAACCAATTTAATCCAAGTTCTTCCTGCTCTTCTTTACCGTTAAAAGTATATGGATGATGTGAACCATTTACAACGTTGTTGTATCCTTTATGAAGTAACCCAAAAGGATAGTAGTTGTTTTCCTCAACTATACTCAAACTTATTGCACCGGTATTCTGGTTGAGGTCTTCGTATGACAAGCGTATGTTCCCCATCCCGATAGCTATCGGGAGATCTTTGTACTGAAAAGTATGCCTAAACCCTAAAGTGTAATTGCTCGCATTAATGGGCTCTGCATAACCCTCCGGGGTGTTTAAAAATTGAAGCTGGTTGCTTACATAGATTCCCCAGCGCCAGCTGGCTCCTTCGCTAAAAACAGCCACCGGCTGTTTTCTATACGCTCGGCCCTCAGCATAATCTGTAATAATACCGTTCACTGTTTTTCTAAGTTTTACTCCTGTGGCGTATTAAATGTATTTTATTTTAAGAATTAAATAACATTATTAGACCAATGATTATTAAGATGACTCCTGCAATATAACCAGTAATCGCTTTGGAAATTAAATAACTATCATCATCTTGATTCTGTAACCTCATTAGAATAAAAATTATCAAAATCCCAACAATGACAAATCCTATTGCCTTAATCATTATATTATAGTTTAGTTATTGTAATCTGAAATTGTCTCTAATAACGATATCTTCAAAGATGCATTTTGACTCAAAATTTGTTTACTGATTTGGTTACCTGGAATCTTGCTTGCCGCAAAAGAAACTAATGCACCTGCGGCAATATATCCTGATTCATTAGCAAGTGAATTTAATTCCGATTTTGAAACACTAACTGTTACCCCTCTAATTAAGGATCCAGTTGCTGAAAAATATGTTCCAGCAGTAGCTAAAGGTACGCCAATGGGAGCTCCTTCTCCAGTTAAGGTAAGAACATAGCCAGTCAAAGCCATCACATCTCCTCCCGTCTCCAATATGTCCGCTATATATATAAGTTCAGATTCGTTTCTTATTACCCATTCTTTCACTTCACGTTGTGGATTAATGGAAACAGTAGATTGGTACTCAAGTCCTCTTTTTTCGGCCTTCATTTTGTCTAGTACTTTGTATTCGCCTAAATTAAATAATGAAAGCAAGTAATTAAAGAACTCTACAGGATTAGGTGGATCTGGAGTATTATTATTGCTCCCATCAGCATTTCCGCCATTTTGAGCGTATGCAATTGCCTCTTCTTGTGTAACTATTTGTCCATTTATAACATATTGTTGAGTGTCAAAATTATAAATAGAATTTCCGCCACTTGGGTCCGCCCAAAAAGCTGGATTATTGTCAAAAGCATTGTAAGGACTCATTGAATGATGTAATACTGGGTCAATGCCCGTAAATCTACCGATTGCAGGATCATAACTTCTAGCCCCGAAATCATACATTTCAAAACTACTGCTGCCAACAACATCATCTTGCAGTTCTTTACCCCCAAACATATATTTGTGATGTTTGTTACCATTGGTTCCACCATTATACCCTTGGTGTTTTAACCCAAAGGGATAATAATTATTTTCTTCCACAATTTGCAAATCAATTGCTCCGATGTTTTGGTTGATATCTGTATAAGAAAGCCTGATATTGCCCAGATGATCTTTGTATTGGTATGTGTACCTAAACCCTGAGGTATAATTTGTAGGATTAATGGGTTCTGCATAGCCTTCGGGGGTATGAGCGAACTGTAAAGAACTGTTCTCATAAATATAATTACCCGCATAATCTGTAATAATACCGTTCACTGTTTTTCTAAGTTTTACTCCTGTGGCATCGTAAAAGTAAGAAATATTTTGTCCGCTTATGATTGTTACACGATGGAATCGTACGGCAGCGGTGGGATTCAAAATACTACGGAGAACAGGGTATTATTACTTTACCATAATTTGACGTAAAAAATTAGTTTCGTATACAATGGTTAATACCTTAGTGGAATCATTACTTTTAACTAATACGATATCCTCAATAGCACCATTAATAAAATTATAACCAGAATTGGGAAATCTTAAATCTACTTTAAATTCGCCGCCACCAATAGTGTCTAAAAAAATTGAATGATTATTCTTTTTAATTTCAGACAAACCAAGATCTTTTGACTCTGTTGAAATATATAAATATAACCACCTATCAATAATGTTCACTTCATCTATTGTATCTATATTCAAATCATATTTAACGTAGCCTGTAACCAAGTTACCCTTATATATAGAGTCAGGAAATTTAAGATCTAAAATTTTCGAACCTTTTTCAATAATCCATATATCATTTGAAGTTGTTGCTTTTTTACATGCTATTAAGGTGACCATTATAAAAACAATCAACAATATATTATTTTGACTTATTCTTTTATTTTTCTTTAAGTGCATTTATTGAATCTTTTATTATTTGATTTTTTTGATTATACTCAGCTCTTATCTGTGCAGTATCTGAGGCATTATTTGTTATTATTGTTTTTCCTTTCGTATTAAACAAATAGGATTTATTTTGACCGAAATTAAGACTAGGCTCTATTATATTTGAGATCTCTGTAACATTAACTTCAAAAACCGGTTCAATTTTTTGTTGATTTTTATTATTATCTGGTTTTTTTTCTTTTGAATTTTCACCATCACCTAAAAATTCTTGAACTAATCCATAAACGATATTTAACCCTTGAGCAATCTTATTACCAAATTCAGGACCAAAAGCTTGGGAAAGCGGTCCTAGAACTTCACCATCCCAAGAATCAATATTACTATTTGAATCAGCCTTTCTGCCTGGAGTCCACCCTGATTTCGACCCTTTGAGATTAACTCCATTATTTAAATTAAATGAATTTTCACTACCTGAATCATCACTATTACCTACCAATATAGTTGAGACAGCTAATTTTGTAGTTTCAACTAATTCACCTACTTCTTTAATCTTTTCTTGAGCATATTTCATAATTGGGTTTTTAG
>CAZWAN010000158.1:0-3144 GCA_964631875.1 uncultured Flavobacteriaceae bacterium | reverse complement strand
TTGAAACGGTGATAAGTTATATCAGTGAGTTCATGACCTTGTTGCCCGGCGACATCATTTCTACCGGTACACCCCCCGGTGTAGGTCTGGGATTAAAACCGCCGAGATTTTTAAATCCGGGAGATGAAGTAGAGTTAGGTGTGGAAGGTTTAGGCAGCTCGAAACAAAAAGTAAGGCCATATAAATAAAAAAACCACCGTGGAGGTGGTTGGTTGGCTCGGTTAGCCGTTTATCTCGGGGGAAAAGATAAATGTTGAATAATTCATATAGTAGTAAAAATAGCACTAAAAAGCCTGTCTTACATTACCTTAAGATTAATTTTAAATTAAGCTTTAGTCTATTTGGATACGGATGGTTTTTGTTTTGGCCGGCGCTACATTTTCCCAGCCTCGTTTGTACTCGAACAATAAGGATTCCTGCCCTTTTTCTTTCGCCATAAATTCCCATATTTCTATTCCCTGACCACCAACTGCATTTTTTTGCGGCATAGTATAGCTCACATGTACAGAATCTACCAACGACTTGCCGCTTGGAATATAGTGCCAGCTAAATCCGGTAGACCTGTTTGAGGGTAATTCAATGGAAAACTTTTCTCCCTCTTTTGCTTTGATATAAACATCTTGGGCAGAATTACAGCTGTAGAGCAGCCCTAAAATGACCGGTAGTATGAGCGCTTTTGATAAAAGTGATTTCAAGATTTTCCTATTCTCTGATTTTTAACTTTTTTGATAAAGATAAAAATAAATATAATTTTTAGGCTTATTCCTGTAAAGAATAGAATGGTGCCCAATGGATTGATACCCCCATTGCGCAAGTAAATACCTGTGAAGAACAATGCCAATCCCGAAAAAAGGAAGAGCAATTCATAGCCGGGTTTGTATTCGCCCGTTTGTGCTTTCCTGATGATGTATAAAGTCTTTAGCAAAACCCCGGCAACCATAAGCGCAATGGAAAGTGCTGCCAGATCAGTGGTCTTTTTTAAAACAATACCCAATACCAGCAGAATAATACCTGTAAAAAGTGTTTTTTTTGTTCCTATGATCTCTTTTATTTCCATCAAATAAAAATATATTTTAGAAGTCATTTATTCTATGATGATTGTCATGAATCACAATTTATCCAAATACGGAAAGAAATTTATGTTAGGGTTGTGAAATAAAAGCAATGTCAAATTTGCTTTACGGCAGATGACACTCTTGTCAAATTGGAATAGGTGTAATATATATTTTTACTGAGCTAAACAGTTTTATTAATTCATATCAAATTCAATGAAATATTCAATTCTTTTTTTATTTATTCTGGCTTGCTTTCAAGTAGGATCAGCCCAAACTGTATCAAATGAAGGAAATGGACAAGGCAGGTTCAGATATATTGAAATTAAAGGACATACGGGAGGTCATTTGTATACCGGCAATTCTTTGGAGGAAGTATTGGAAAACGGATATGGTGCCATGGAAATCCGTTACGGATGGCAACCCAGTGATCCGGATCATTGGACGAATGCTTATGGTTTTGCGTCTTATGGTGTGGGCTGGTACACCGGATATATAGGCGATCCTGCTATTTTTGGCAATCCCAATGCCCTGTTCGCCTTTATCAATTTTCCTTTGAGCAGAAGTGATAAAAGAAATGTTTTTCAGGTAAGCCCTGCCTTGGGCTTGGCCTATAACCTCATCCCTTATGATGAGGAAACTAATCCAACCAATGACGCCATCGGTGCTGAATTTGCCTTTTATATTCATGTTGGCTTAGGCGCAGAATATCGCCTTACCAGAGAAACAGATTTACTCTATGGGGTAGACGTGACCCATTTTAGCAATGGAAGAACTTTTACGCCTAATTATGGACTGAATATGTTTGGAATTAATCTGGGATTGAGGTATTTGTATAACGCAGACCAGAGAAAGGTAGATAATGATCCTTATACCACCAACGTTTTGCCGGCCCGATTCAAAAGACCTAAAAGTGAAAAATTATCCCGATTGAATACGAGCCGGATAGAAGTATTTTTGGGCGGGGGAACCGTGCAAAATGAAGAAGATAGAGGAACTTCTGTCCGCTATTATACCTTTTCGGGAGCACTTGACTATCAATATAAACTCAACAAAATGCACGGATTTACGGCCGGTTTCGATTTGTTTTACGACGAAAGTCTGGTGGTAGACTACCCTGATTCTTCAGATCGATTTCTTACAGGGGCGCATCTCGGTTATGACTTTATGTTCGGGAAATTTGCACTTCGTGTACAGGGTGGAGCCTATTTGGGAGACGACAAGGGAAAAGATAAGACCTACGTTCGTGCCGCTCTGCGTTACCACCTTACAGATTGGTTTTTTGCGCAAGCCGGCTTAAAAACTAAAAATGGTTCACGGGCAGATTGGGCAGAATTTGGTGTTGGATTTATCCCCTTTAACTTTTAACTTAGGGCTCACTGATTCATTTATCCGCGTAAAAAATTATCCTGTATCCATATCAAAATCAGTATATTTATACAATAAAATATTTATCCAACCAACATGAAAAAACAAGACTATTCAAATCATGCACGACTCGTTCCCGGCTTTCACGGGTTCACTTTTTTAGGATTAATTGCACTCCTTATCGGATCTATCGTCAATGTCGTAAAATCCTCACACGAAAATTTGTATTCGGCTTCCTTATTAGTGCTGACTTCTGTTTTATTGATCTTACTCGCCTTTTATATGAGAGGCTTTGCGCTCAAGGCCCAGGACAGAGCTATCAGAGCAGAGGAGAATTTCAGACATTTTATGCTCACCCAAAAAGCATTGCCCAAAGAATTGACCATTCGTCAGATCATCGGTCTGCGATTTGCTTCTGATGAAGAATTCCTTGCTTTAATTCAAAGAGCCATCAAAGAAAATTTGTCGGAAAAAGAGATTAAAAAAGCCATCAAAAATTGGAAAGGAGATTATTACAGGGTGTAGTAAAATCAAACTGAACGGTGTTACCCAAAGATTGCCAGTGGTATCGGTTTTATCAATGCCGGCGATGTCAATTCTGAAAAAGAAGGGGATGGTACTTATTGTGTTATAAACAAAAAGCCAAAGTCATAAAATGTTCAAGGCCTCGAAAAAAGCATGCCAATGACCGAGCAAACGAGTTGCTTTGGCGAGCCCGGCTATT
>CAZWAN010000157.1:0-3168 GCA_964631875.1 uncultured Flavobacteriaceae bacterium | reverse complement strand
TAACGGTGTGTTTTATCAGCCGTGGTTATTGATTCTTTAAAGTTAGTCATTCTCAACATTCTGGTTCAGCCGTGCTGGGCGATATGCGTTGTTGTGAAACGTTTTTAATCAAATCAGTAAAAAATGAACACTAATATAAAAATCAGTACACCTATCGATTGAACTATCCAATTCCATTTCGGCCTTAAAGTCAGAGACGTAATCAGGTCAAGTAGAAAGGCCACGATTGCATAATAAGCAAATACCATAAATACAAGTCCACCTAGTCCCGGATCGTACCCTTTTTCAGTCAGTTTCTCAGTCTTTATATATTCATAAATTGACCAAACCAACATCAATATCCAGAATATTCTCAAAGGTGTAATGTATCTGGTCAGTTTGTATGTCATTTAAATGTTTTACAACGGTGAGTATAAGCGGTCGTTTTAATGCCGCTTATACATTGTTGTAGCCAGTTTATTCTTTAAATCATGTGACTCAATTTCCCATCTTATCGCCTTCATAAACCTGTTCTTTTAAATTCTCCTTGTTGGCTTTGGCAGCTTCACTAATTGGAGGCCAATCTACAAACGTGGACAAATGTTGCTGGACGATAACTCTCGCAGGTCCAAATGCCCACATTTTTTTTCCTAACCATTCTCCATATAAAAGAGATTCGTCAGCTGCTTTCTCATAGGGATCTCTCCTTAAGTTATAAAGTAGTGGTGCTCCAAGCTTTTCTTTCGGACCAAACCAACCTTCTCTTTGGATAATGAAGTGGGCTTTCCAATCTTCATATCGCACAGCCTGTAAAGTTGTTCCTTCATAATAGATGATTTCTTTTCTATTCGAAGAACCATTCTTAGTTAGTAGTTCTACCTGGTTATATCCGTCTAAATGTGCCTTATAACCTTGATATCCACTTAATAATTTTTCTTTTAAATCCTTTGGTCCACCTGAGATGGCAACAAGTGTTGGCAACCAATCCATACTGTCAAATATGCCATTGTTTATTGTTCCTGCCGGCACTTTACCTGGCCACCTTACGATCATTGGAACGCGAAAGCCACCTTCCCAGGTGGTTCCTTTTTCACCATGAAATGGAGTTACTCCTCCATCCGGCCAGGTCATCATTTCCGGACCATTATCAGACGTTAAGAGTACAATCGTATTATCAGCTATACCCAATTCTTCAAGTTTGTTCATAATCTCTCCAACATGATCATCCAATGACTTCATAACAACCTCTTGCAACCCCCAGCCATCTTTGCCTAACATAGCTTCATATTCGGGAGAGAGATGAGTCCAGATATGTGCTGCCGAAGGATTGTGCCAAATAAAAAATGGCTTGTTCGACTTCACAGATTTTTCCATGAATGCTATAGTGTGCTTATTGACCTCATCATCCAATGTTTCCATTCTTTTGGTTGAACAAGCGCCATCATCTTCAATTTTTTGAGAACCATTTCCTGTCGACCAGCTGTGCACTATGTTTCTAGGCGCAAACCGCTTGCTTTGATCTCCTTTTGGGAAATCCGGATCTTCTGTATACTCCATTGCATTGAGGTGGTATAACCAACCCCAGTATTCATCAAAACCATGCATGGTTGGAAGCGCTTCATCCCTATCGCCCAGATGGTTCTTGCCAAACTGACCTGTGGTGTATCCCTGATTTTTTAAAAATGTTGCAATTGTAGGAGTTGATGAACTTAATCCAACGGGATCACCGGGTAGGCCCACGGTGTGCATTCCTGTTCGAACGGGAAATTGACCTGTAATAAAAGCAGATCTCCCAGCTGTGCAGGAAGGTTGAGCATAATAGTCAGTCATTCTCATTCCTGCATTAGCCAGTTTATCAATATTTGGTGTCCTACTGCTCATAAGACCCTGATGATAACAACTCAAATTGGAATAACCGAGGTCGTCTACCATAATAACCAGAATATTTGGCTTATCTGTTTGTGCCCAACTAACTTGGTGGTGAAATAAAACGGTCAAGGCAAGCAGAAGGCAGGTTCTCAAAAGGGAATTTAATTTTATCATGATTTAGCTATTTAATTATTTGACAAAGCATTTTCAAATGCTGTTTTAAGTCTTTGGTTTATCATTTCTTGCGGCTTTGTAGATCGGTTGTAATATAACTCTGCAAAAGCAGGAATATCATTAAATGCTACAATCACCTGATTTGAATCATTTTCGAAAACCAGCAATTTCTGGCAAAATGCATCTAGCCCGAGTTTAGGACTATCAAACATAGCTTTTCCACCGGGGGCAGGTCCCCCAAATAGTAACAGGCTTGTTTTTCCTATAGCGATATTCAGCGCTTTGGCATCCTCCTGGAAGTTGATTTCACCAAACCATTTCGTGTCGCTTTGTGCATTGACAACATTTTTGAGCCGCTGTATGGTGGTTTCAAAGTCATAATTTGAGTTCAACTGGATTATTCCATAATTCTTAATCACCTTTTCGTAATTGGTAGGCACAATTTGCGATTCAGAAAAATTACCCAATACTTTTTTTATATCATTATCAAATGCTTGAAGGTCCTCTTCTGTTAATCCATGTCTTTTTCGCAAAAAAGTGGAAGATGTAACTGCAATGCTTGCATTGAGCGTGTCAGGTTCTGAGTAACAAAGAACCTTATAGGGCAAATCGAGTCCTGTTAGAGGGTTTTTGCTGATAAGTTCCGAATTTACTCTTGAATTTGAGAATAGAGTAACAATGGAAGGTGGCGTGTAAACACCTGCTTCTTCGGCAAGTCGTGAGTGATCAATAGCGAGAACGAAATTAAATTCGTGTATAGAGGATTTCAATAAAGCGGCCTCCTTATCAACTTTACTTTTGATGTCAGCTGCTTCGCTTTCGTTTTTCAGTTTGGGATTTGAACTGCACGAAAAGAGAATCAAAGTAATCGAGGTAGTAAGAAAGATTAATTTTCCAATCTTTTTCATATTTTTTCTTGTTAGTTCTTTTTCAAATTGGCTACAACGGTCGAGTATATGAAAAGTAGCGCTGAAAAAAGGCGCTATCTATTCGGTTAAACTCAAGCCGAATTTTTAAATCTTTCTTTATCCAAATAGCCAAATTTAAAAATTTGGCGACCTCGAAAAAGCGCCCAAACCTTTGTGTTTGCAACTGCTAGCGCTATTTTTTATATACGTTGTTGTACACTGGCTTTTTTTCAGTTCA
>CAZWAN010000156.1:0-3181 GCA_964631875.1 uncultured Flavobacteriaceae bacterium | reverse complement strand
TTGCGCACGTGGCGAAATTGGTAGACGCGCCAGCTTGAGGGGCTGGTGTTCGCTTCAGAACGTGCTGGTTCGAGTCCAGTCGTGCGCACTATTGAGCTTGTTGAGTGTTATTTACATTATTACGTGTAAAAACAGGTGTGAACTGCACTTTTACCTTCTCGCTTTTAATAAAAATTTCACTATTTTTTGCTTTTTAATTACTATCATTGCCACATGATTAAAAAAATTGTGCTTACTTTTTCTATCCTCTTTTCTATGGCCCTAAGCGCTCAGGAAATTGAATATACCAAAGACACAATTTCCAAATTAAGAGGCAGGGTGATTAGTGTTCACGATAATGAACCGCTTCAAAGTGCACATATCCTTAACCTCAACACAGTTGTTGGAACTATTACAAATTTCGACGGAAAATTCGAAATAACGGCAACACCAAATGACACCCTTTTTATTTCCTATATTGGTTACCAATCGGTAAAATTAAAAGTAACACGCGATTTACTGAAAGGAAATGAATTAGAAATAGCGATTCACGAAAAAACAGTTGTCATCGATGAAGTTACGGTCAAGGCGCATAAATTGATAGGTGTATTGGTAGTCGATGCGAAAAATGTACCTGAAGACAAATATTCGAGAATATATATCAACGGACTTCCACAAGCCTATGAATTGGGGGCCGGACGGAGTAGTTATACAGGGGCGCTAGGGGCTATTTTTAATCCTGCCGACTTCTGGTACAATAAATTAGGGAAAAAGCCTAAAGAACTTAAACGTCTTAAAAAATTAAAAGAAGGCGACGAGGTTCGAAATATGATGGAGCAAAAATTCAATCGGGAAGTGATCATGGATTACCTGGATATGAGCCGTAAAGAATTGAATGATCTGTTAACAGAGTGCAATTATTCTCAAAGTTTTATTGAAAGAGCTAGTGATTTACAGATTATCGAAGCTTTTTTAGAGTGTTATGAAAACCACAACGCTCTCAAAAAAGGACAAGTGAAACAAGAAAGAATTCAACTTAGGGATACCCTATAAAAAAAGCCTCAAAAGTATTTCTCTTGAAGCTTTCCGATCATTTTATTTTACATGAATATTTAGGTCAGCATACCTCCGTCTACATTCATAGTTTGTCCTGTGATATACGATGACATTTCACTTGCTAGGAACACACAGGCATGTGCAACATCCTGAGGTTTCCCTCCTCTTTTTAAAGGAATTGCGTTACGCCATTCTTGTACCGTTTTTTCATCCAATTTATCCGTCATTTCAGTCTCAATAAATCCGGGTGCAATAGCATTACATCTAATATTTCTGGAACCCAATTCCAAAGCAACCGATTTGGTAAATCCTAATATACCTGCCTTAGATGCAGCATAATTGGTCTGGCCCGCATTACCCTTTACCCCTACCACAGAACTCATATTGATGATTGAACCGCTTCTCTGTTTCATCATGGGACGAATTACCGCTTTGGTCAAATTAAATACAGATTTCAAATTGACTTCTATGACCTTGTCAAAATCTTCTTCGGTTATGCGCATCAATAAATTGTCTTTTGTAATTCCTGCATTATTGATCAAGATATCTATATTTCCAAATTCCTTAATAACATCGTCAACAAGGGTTTGAGCTGCATCAAATTGCGCTGCATTAGATCGATAACCTTTTGCTTTGACCCCAAAAGCAGCTAATTCTCTTTCCAACTCATTTGCTGCTTCTGCAGAAGAGTTATACGTAAACGCTACACTTGCTCCTTGTTTTGCAAATTCAATGGCAATTCCCCTGCCAATTCCTCTTGAAGCTCCTGTAATTAGCGCTATTTTATTTTCGAGTAATTTCATAATTTGTAAAGATTAAGTTTCAAAGATAGTAAATTGAATAAGATGTATCTCATAAAAAAGCGCCTAAAACCTGAGTTGTAAGGCGCTTCTTATCTAAAAAACTAACTTTTATTGCTTTAAATCGGTCTGCTTATAATTAAATAAATAATCGATATCCATTTCTTTTACTTCACCCAATTTTGTTAAAGCTTTCATATCCATGTCTTTTTTGTTTCCAATAACCACCGTTGTATAATCTCCTCCTTTAATATTTTCGTCAAAGAAACTTTTAAGATCGGCCATTTCCATTTTTTGAACATCCGAATACACATCTTTTCTTATGTCATAGTCAATCCCTCTTTTCTTCAGATTTTCATAATTCCAGAAAATATTGCTTTTAGTAATTCTTTGAGCTGCAATCTTTTTCAAAGTCGATTCTTTGGCCTGTTCAAATTGCTCTCCGGCCTCCGGCATATCATTCATCAAATCCATCATAGCGTCAACAGCTTCTGGCAATTTATTCGCCTGAGTACCCACATAGGCATAGACATAATCCTCATCACCTGCTTTTCTGGCCATGCTGTAGGAAGAAAATGCACTGTAGGCCAAAGATTTAGATTCTCTGATTTCTTGAAAAACAATAGAAGATAAACCACTGCCAAAATAGGTATTAAACAATTGTGCCTCCGCCATTTTTTCTTTGTTGAACTTATCTCCTTTCGATACCAAAACCATTTCGGATTGTACCATATCGTAATCTACAAAATATACTTTCCCACCGGTTTCTTGTGCTGTGTACGTTTCAGGTTCGGGATAAGATTTTAATGGCGTTTCAACTTGATGATTTTCGTTCAAAGCTGAAAGGGCAGCATCAAGATCATTTCCGTAATAAAACAGGCGTTGGTCATAGTTCTTTAAATCCTTAACGATTTGAACCAATTCTTTGGGATCGATTTTCGCCAATTCATCCGCCGTATAAATATTTCGCAAGCGAGAATGGTCTCCGTATTTGGCATACTCGAATAAGCCGTCCCAAAGAATATTGTCTTTTTGTGTTTTCCCGTCTTCTCTGGATTTTAATATTCTTGCCACATACTTGTCGTAACTCTCTTGATCGGCAATTGCATTGTTCCAAAGATCTTCCAACAAAACCAATCCTTTGGGTAAATTCTCTTTTAAACCGCTTAAACTTACATAGGTCTGATCGCTTCCGGTATTGACATTATAGTTGATCCCTAATTTATAGAACTCCTTTTTCAAGTTTTCCGGACTAAACTTCTCGGTACCCAAAAAATCTAAATAACCGGCGGCTAAAGAGATTTTTTTGTTGTGATCACTTCCCATATCAAAAATAAAATTCATTT
>CAZWAN010000155.1:0-3207 GCA_964631875.1 uncultured Flavobacteriaceae bacterium | reverse complement strand
AGAAAAGGTTCGGTGAACCTTTTTAGCGAAGGAGCCATCCTGGCGCGGGGGCAAAGTTTATCTTATTCTGATGCAAACAATGAAGGTGTTATTACGGTAAGTACAGACCCCTTGCTCACCGAAATTGTGGAAGAAAATAATTATTATCCTTTTGGCTTAAAACATAAAGGGTATAATTCTGATATAAACGGAACGCACCATAAGTACATGTTTGGCGGCAAGGAATTGCAAGATGAAATAGTTGGCACCAGCAGTTTTGAGGTATATGATTTTGGGGCCAGGAATTATGACCCGGCATTAGGTAGGTGGATGAACTTAGACCCTTTATCCCAATTTCCTAGCCCATACAATTATACTGGAAATAACCCTGTCAACTTCATTGATCCAGATGGAAGATATTCTTACAACTGGAACACAAACCAATATGAAAACAGTAATGGCGAAGTAGTTTCATGGGAAGAAGTTCAGGCAAATAATTTTGAAGAACCTAACCAACCAGAAGATATAATTTTCAGAGATCTCACAGGTAAAGAAGTTGCTCGTTATGTAACAACAGAATTTAAAGATGAGGTTGTAATTCCTTTATATTTAAGTATTGGATTTTCCTCAATTGATCTAAACAAAAAATACGAAGGATTGGATCTCGATGATTTAGATGCAATTGGTTTGACAGGAGGCTTTGGTTATTATTTTGGAGCAGGAGGTGGAAAGAGCTGGTCAGTTGTTTATTTTATGGATGGTCAAGAGAAAGGCACAAGTGAAATTTTTACTATAAAAAGTAGTGGTATTGGACTTTCTGGGAAATATGGCTCCGTTGATTTTGGTATAGAATTTTATGATTATTTAAGTAATGACAATAATTTTAATTCTGATAGACTAACAGGGGTGTCGTATAGTATTTCACTTTCATACAAATTTGGAGAGATTGTATATTCCCATGATTCGAACATGGATCAAAAGGCTTTTTTTATAAGCCCCAGAACTTTGCTTGGTGGATCTAGCATAAATTTACAATCTATTAAGATAGGAGGCTCATTTAGTGGTAGTGATTTTGGATTTAGCTATACTAGGAATATAACTAGCAAAGGTTGGAAGAAATGAAATATACTTTATTGGTCGCCATCCTTTTACTGGGTAATTTTTCATGTATTCGCGTAAGATCAGTTAAAGATGATTATAAGATGTTTATTCAACCTGAATTAAATGGAATAATTGACCGTAAACATTTAAACAGAGGAGGTACAATGCAAATAATATTATCTTTAAATCAGGAAGATAATTCAATATGGATGGATGGTAATTATTTTGCTTATGACTTAATGAAAAATGGGGACTCAGTCGTTAAATTTTCAAATTCTGATAAAGTTTTGTTGGTTCGAGGAGACAGTATGATCAAGTTTACTAATTACATTGGTGATTCAAAAGAAATACGTGAGTATAGAAATTATGAATCATGGGAAAAAAATGAGTTAAATATCTGGATAAAAAAAGAATAATTATGTTATATTAAAGTATAATGACCCCACCGCACATTGACATTTATAATGGCAATGCAATAAACTATAACGGATAAAAAACAAGAATTAATGCCATTTACTCATGCATATTTATTGCTTTTTAAAGGTTTTGGCTACGTCGAACCACTTCGTTAGGTTTCGTGATACGCTTCGCTTGATTGTAATGGCAAGGATATAAAAACAATGCCATTTACAATGGCAAAAAATTATTATTTAGTGCAGATATAGAATACATTTACGACGCAACAGGGGTAAAACTAAGAAAAACAGTGAACGGTATTAACACAGATTACGCGGGTAATTATATTTACGAAAGCAACCAGCTTCAATTTTTAAACACCCCGGAGGGTTATGCAGAGCCTATAGACGTTACTAATTACAACGCCGGTTTTAGGTACACATACCAATACAAAGACCATCTGGGCAATATCAGGCTTTCTTATACAGATAAAAACCAAAATATTGGCGCAATTGATCTGGAAATCGTGGAAGAAAATAATTATTATCCTTTTGGGTTAAAGCATAAAGGTTACAATAATGAAATTAATGGTAGAGACCATAAATACAAGTTTAATAATAGAGAGTGGCAAGACGAACTTGGGCTTAATGCCACTGCAATGGATTACCGTCAATACGACCCAGCTATTGGACGGTTTAACGTGATTGATCGATTAAGTGAATTAGCTCCTATGCATAATCCTTATAGGTTTGGATTTAACAACCCTGTTTATTGGAAAGATCCAAGTGGATTGATTGAGTTTGAATATAACAAGGACGGTAAAGCAACAAGTTTTAAAACGAGCAACAAGGATGAAATAGCAGCCATAATGGGTTTCTTAAAGAAAAATGAAGGAGCCAGTGCAGCAGATATACATACTTTTGTTTATGAAGATATGCAAAATGAAAATTCAGTATTTTCATTTGATTTACAAGAAGTTGTAGTAGAAGGTAAATCAAAAAAAAGCGAAAGTCTCTCCCTAGATGCTTATAGATTCATAAACGAGAGAATTCAAGATGGTGCTGATATTTTAGGATCCACAAAAAATAAAGGCGGGTCGATTGCAATATGGACCAAAACAATTAATAACAGAAGCTTTGATGGTATTAAATATGGAGAAATTAAGACTGCATATTATGCTAATAATTGGACAGGGAATCCAGCCACCGGAAAAACATACAATATTAGTAAAGTCATCAAAAATGGCACAATTGTTACTACTGTTATATTAGGCAGTATTGAAATTGGTCAAGGTGTATCTCAGGATTATCAAAACTATCAAAACATAGGATCTACAAACGGTAAGAATACGGCTGTTGCTTCTGGAAAAGTAGTAGGTGGTTTACTTGGGGGTATGGCGACTGGAGCTGCTATAGGAACGCTAGTACCTGTTCCGATATTAGGCACTGCACTTGGTGCTGTTGCTGGTGGGGTTGTTGGTTATTATTCCAGCGAAGCAGGAGGGTATTTGGTAGAAAAAGCTTATGACTAAAGTGTATATGAAAACAACCATTCTAAGAAAGAAAAAAAATTTTATAGGAAGCCTTATTTTAATACTTTTTTCAGTGTTAATTTTAATGATTCTATTTGATTTTTGGCGACATCCATCTGACTATACTTATTTTTTAATTCCAACAAGAAATTCTGTGGTCATATTTTCTATAGTTGGCATATTTGCTTTTGTACTTTTTA
>CAZWAN010000154.1:0-3309 GCA_964631875.1 uncultured Flavobacteriaceae bacterium | reverse complement strand
TTTTATTCGCTTTCATTTAATCCATTTATTTCTGCTTAATCAGGAGTGAATTAACGGCCTAGATTACGAATTTAAAACAAGAGCTTATTACGGTTTAAACCACACTTTTTATCCAAAATAACTTTTGACATTTGGGAAGATAAAAAAATAAACAATCTTCAAAAGTTATATTGATGAAAAAGTTATTAGTGGCATTTCTTGCAATTTTAAGTTTAGGTTACTCAGGTTATAGTCAAAATGAAGGTTTTGATCAACCCATACTCGTTCCACCATCGCCAACCGCATATGAATTAGGGAGGTACGGGTTTGAGAATGTTGGACTTTTTACAGGCACAACAGATGTTAATGTTCCATTATTCACTTATTCATCAGGAAACATCAGTATACCTATAACATTAAGTTATAATTCCAATGGTATTAAAGTTGATCAGCTATCCTCAAATGTTGGTTTAGGTTGGTCTCTTAATTCTGGGGGTGTAATTACGAGAATAGTTCGCGGTTTAGATGATCAGAATAATAATTTTATTTATCCAGAACAAGAAATTTCTGCGTATGGAATTAACAATCCGGATGTGGCTGAATTCTTTTATAAAATAGGTAATTACGAAATTGATGCGGAACGAGATCTTTATGCTTATAATTTTGCTGGTAAATCTGGTAAGTTCCTATATACAAAAGAAGGAGGTATAATGATGCTTCCAAATGATGATTTAAAAATTGAACCATATTCTGATCTGGAGAAATGGGGATTCAAAATAACTACTTCCGATGGACTAGGTTACTACTTTTTAGAATCAGAAAACAGTATCAATCGGCAATCAGGAATGGGGCATCATTATGAGCCAAGTAGACCAGTAACAACCACTTGGTATTTATCTAAAATAGAACATCCAAAAGGAGGTTATGTTGATTTTACATATGATTCTGAAAATATTTCGTATACTCTGGGTATCACTGAATCTATTAAAGTAGCATATCCTGCAATTCAACCAATTGACTGTAATACTTATACAAATGGATATAATTATAACTATACAACAGTTTCAAACAACGTCACCATTAATGGAAAAAAATTAATCAAAATTCAAGGGAACTCAACATCAGGTAAAGTTGAATTCATTTACGGTCAAAATCATCCTGAAATTGGTATGAAAATGCTTACAGGTCTTTCTTTTATGGGAAGTGATAATACAATTGTTGAAAGTGTAAATTTTGACTATTTATTCACACCGAATAAAAGAGTGTTTTTAAAAGATTTAACCTTTTATGATTCAAGTAAAAAGTATGTTTTTAATTACAATGATCCTAATGGTGTACCTCAAAGATTGAGTTTTGGACAAGATCACTGGGGCTTTAACAATGGGAAAAATAATATCTACAAATTCCCTAACCCACAACTTTTAGAGAGCTTCACAATTCCTTTGGCTTTTCAAAGTTTTAATATTGGAGCAAATAAAGAAGTAGATTATAACTATGCCAAAAAGGGAGTCCTCGAAAAAATAACATATCCAACAAATGGTTATTCTGAGTTTGAATATGAATCAAATACTTATTACGGTTCGAGAAAAATTTATCCAACTCCAAGCATTGTCAACCTTACAGTGAGCACTAATAGCGCTTCAAACTTTGATGAGCAAATTACCGTGTTAACTGGTATTCAATCGGATCAAGAAGTGGAATTGTCAAAATTTTTAAACTTTAATGGTCAGTTGGAAGAATGTGGTGAATTTGAAGATTATCCAAGCCACCATATTGTTGCAGACATATCAGTTCTGAACACTACGAATCCAAACGATCTATCTACAATTTTTCAAAGATTTGATAACACATCAAATTTTGACACTCAATTGGGTAACAATATTGCCATAAGATACAGTAATATGTATCCAAACACCTATATTAAATTTAAGGCCAATAATAATTACCAGATCAAGGTTAGTGTTTCGAAACCCTGTTTAACTGCAAACCTTAATTTTAAATATTTTAATGGAACAATTATCGAAATTCCTGACAATATAGTGGTTGGAGGTCTAAGGGTGAAATATTTGAATACTTATGATCCTGTGAGAAATCAGCTCCAAAAGAAGAGATATTATTATGGTAAAAAGGAAAATTTGGACATTTCAACTGGTGAAAAAGGCAAAAATCCATTCTATGTAGCAAATTTGGAATCATCAAATTATTGTGAGTTAATAGAACTAATTTCCAAATACCAAATTCTTAGTTCAAGCACAATTAATTCTTTGTATAATTCCCCTAATGGTACAACATCTTATGAATACGTAACAATAAGCCATGGTGGTGATTATTTTGAAAATGGTGGGGAAGAATTCAATTTTATAATTAGTAATGATCATCCAGGTATTCCTTTAATCGGAGACTTTGTTCATACTTCACCATACACCAACTTTGGTTGGAGTAACGGTCTTGAACGAGGTCGAATAATTTTTAAAATAAATGATACCAATGGAGCGATAACTAAATTAAGGGAAATCGAAAATATTTATACACCAGACAGTAGGAATTATAGGGAGTTATCGGGTTATTCTGTTAGAAAGAAATACGACTTAGTTTCTGGGTCTTCTGCAACATATAAATGTACTTCCGATGATGTAAGCAAAAAGTTTAAAATATCGACATGTACAACTGATCATAACCACCATTGGTCTGGGAATAAATGCATTGCCTCAAACAATCCTAATACAGTTGTATATATACCCAGTAAATGTTTTGGAAGATTAGTGAATGAAATAATCACCTATCCCGAAAATCTTCGAAATTTAGAAATTACAAAATATTCTAATTTGTCATTCTGGAGTTATCTAAGCCAAAAAACAGAAATTGACTATGATTCTATTGGCACAAATCCCTTAACTACAATAACAAATTATTATTATGATAATGAAAAGCATCTTCAGTTATCAAGGTCTGAGAAAAGCGACAGTAAAGGAGATTTAGTTGAAACAAAATATTATTATCCTGACGATGTTTTATCCGCAAGTTCTTTGCCAGGAGGTAATTTAACAACCACCCAATTAAACGATATTAAAAAATTAAATTCAGATACTTTAAATCAACATCGAATAAATATCCCAATACAAACTGAACAAATAATAAATGGTAATTTATTTAGACAAAGAACCATTTTTAAAGATTGGTTAGCTAGTTCCGATGGAGGCAGAATTATTGAACCCCAATACGTCCAATCTCAAAAAAGCAATAGTATACTTGAAAACCGAATAATTTTTTACAAGTATGACAGTTTCGGTAACCCATTAGAAGTTTCTCAGAATTTAGGAAGTCATACCT
>CAZWAN010000153.1:0-3329 GCA_964631875.1 uncultured Flavobacteriaceae bacterium | reverse complement strand
GCTTTTAAAGCTCATGAAGGTCAATATAGAGAATTTGGAGAAGACAAAGGTAAGCCCTATATTGTTCACCCAGAAAGAATAGCATCGAAGTTCAGTGATCCTTTTCTGGTTTGTATTTCGTGGCTTCACGATGTAGTTGAAGATACTAATGTAACCATTGATGATCTTGTGTCAATGGGTGTTCCACCGGAAGTAATAATGGGTGTTAAAGGAATGACAAAGATAGAAGGGGAAAATTATTTAGATTTTATTCTTAGGGCAAAAAGCAATTCTTTTTCTATTGCTGTTAAAATAGCAGATATAGAAGATAATATGATTTCTCTAAAAGAGGGAAGTTTGAAGGATAAATATCGTTTAGCTCTTTATATACTTAGGTCTTAATTGTGAAGAATTGTTATATGTATAGATTGGAGAATTATGGATCATCAGTGTAAATATAAGGAAACTGATCGAACGGGTTTGTATATAATGGTATTTTGTATTTTTTGGGGTATTGGAACTACGCCATTTAAAACTATGCATAAATCTATTATGGATGAATTGGTTCAAATTAGGAAAGAGTTAGCTGAGTTGAAAGAGTTGAATAGAGTTAGTGAGTTTAAATCATTACAGGATGGCCTGTAGGATTTATTCTACTGGAAAAGTAAGGTCAATGTATAGGTCTATAGGTATAATTGATTCTAGGGGCATTGTGGTGATTATAACAAAAAAGAAAGGAAAATAAATGAATCCTATTGTATGTTTTATAGTTGGTGCTATATTTGGTTGGGTGATGGTTCCTTTGCATATGTCTCGTCGAGATCATTGGAGAACCTCTCCATATGCTTATTTTACTGGTAGGATTAAATGTGCTTTATTGTTTGGAGTGTTGGCTGCACTATTTGGAGCTGGAGCTTTTAAATGAGTGATTCTACATGCAATTTTTGTGATTTTAGCGAATATGTTGGAGATTGTTTTAGATTTTGCAAGAATATTGATGGTGGGCATCAGAACTTCGAAGTGTATCTTTACGACTCCCCAGAATATGAGGGTAAAATAATTAATATTAACGGGACTTTTACAGATATTAAAATTAGTATTAACTATTGTCCAATGTGTGGAAGAAAATTATAAGAATTATCAAATGTGGATTATTATGAGTTCTGCATATAATTGGATTGGTCGGATGGTTGGTGAATTTTAATATTGACATATTTTATTGTTTGTGATAAGCTATAATCATAATCAAAAAGGTAACAATATGAAAAAACTTTTACAATGGATTAATTATTGGCTTGTTCCAATTAATGCTACAGAACAAGAAAGACTTAATAGAATTAGGGAAGTAGGCTTCTGTATCGGGATTATTATTGGTTTTATTGGATGGGTAGTAATTTTTGATATAACAGAATAAGTTTAGAGACAACCCGACAGAAGGTAAATAGGTTATGGATTTTTCAGTAACATAAAATGGAGGAATATGAGCAGATTAAAAAAGGATGATGCCATCGTTCTGAAATGGAAGAATGGATATGAGTGTAGGTATGTAATCCGTAGCGTTGAAAAAAATGGCTATGTAATTTCAAAGGAGCATGATCTAGGACACAAGTACATGGTGTCGTTTAGAGAGGTGGGTGATGCTGCTAATCGAGCCAGAAAAGAAAAGGTTGACTGGGAAGATGTAACTTGTAAACGATGTCTTGCCAGGAAAGAGACATGGAAAGATGAATTAGACAATGAAATGCAGATGGAAGAATATGGTCGGCATTTGTGACAAAACAACCGACAGAAGGTAACTAAAATGCAGATAAAAATAAATTGTAGGAAAAGTAAAGACGGGATATGGTGCAAAGACCCCAAGGTGAAGCGTTCTCTTTTTGGCATAGGAACTAGAATGTGTAGATTAGCACAGGGGAAACAATGTGCATATCAAGATAAATTACCTAAACCAGAGTATGCACCAGTCGGACAGGGTGGTTCAGAAGGAGCCACCCCTTTAAAAGGCCCCTGCTTCATAATGTGTCGAGACTATAACCAAACTAAGGAGAACTACCAAAGAAGGTAACGAAAATGAAAAACAGATACTCTTGTGAACTACCCACACACTAAAGATGTGTGGGCTTCTTGTCTTTAAAAAAGACTTGATTTTTTCCTTCTTCATCGAGAACAGTTTCATTAGAAATATACTTTTTGGGTTTCTTTCTAACCAGAGCTTTTCTCTCCAAAGGCTTAATATCCGACAGTTCCTGCCGTACTTTTTGATATTGGTTTACACCAAAATCTCTAATATTTATTGCCGCATTGATATCACGATCATGGTGAGTAGCGCACGAAACGCAAGTCCATTTTCGTGTGTTCAATGTCATGCTATGATTTATTGTTCCGCATTTTGAGCACATTTTTGTACTCGGATCAAACCTACCAATCTTAATTAGGTTCTTACCATTCCAATCACATTTGTATTGTAATTGTCTTGTGAACTCTGACCATGATAAGTCTGAGGTCTTTCTACCCCAAAGTTTATTCATTCCTTTCATACACAAATCTTCAATACAAATTGTATCCACTTGGTTCTCGTGAGACAATTTGAATGATAACTTGTTTAGGAAGTCATTCCTTTGGTTTGAAATCTTTTCTTGTAGTCTAGCAACCTTTATTCGGGCTTTATTTTCATTTCGACTACCTTTAACTTTCTTTGATTTTCTTTTTTGTAGTGTTGCTAACCGATCTAATTTTTGTTTTAAAAATTCTGGATTCTTTATTTTTTTACCATCTGACGTGGTAATGAATGTCTTTAGTCCGAAGTCTAACCCAACTGCATTTTTGATTTCTTGTTTTTCTGGTGCTATTTCCTCATTCTTTACAACAACAGAAACAAAATACTTTCCCGATGGTTTCTTCTCTACAGTTAATGTACCTAGATTCCATCCTTTTAATGATCGGTGAACAATACATTTAATACCGCCTTTGAACTTAGGAATGAACAACCTATTTTTCTCCTGATTGATCGAACCGTGTTGTGGTACTTGGAAACTTTGTTTTGAATGTTTATTTTTAAAATTAGGAAATTTAGTTCTACCTTCAAAGAAATTCTTGTATGCATTATCTAAATTACCAATAGCAGATATTATTGATTGACTATTAATCTCTTTTAAGAATGAATTTTCTTTTTTCCAGTTGAAAAAATCTGGATTTGATGCTATACTCATCCAACTAATATTTTTACCAGTTTCCTTATAATGTTTCGTTTTGTAATCTAATGCCCAATTATAAGTGAATCTAACACAACCAAAATGTTTAGCAAGAAGAATCTCCTGATCTTTTGTTGGGTATAATCTAAATTTATATGT
>CAZWAN010000152.1:0-3386 GCA_964631875.1 uncultured Flavobacteriaceae bacterium | reverse complement strand
GGCAGCGGCGCTACCACTGGGCGTGTAATTGGCGGAAATGCCATCGTCATGAATGATGCCAATTTTGGCGCACAAGATCCCTACATCGCCAACGACTCTTCCGCGACCCACACCATCAATCTCGCGTTCTCCACCGACCCCGACAGTGGCGATCCCCTCTTCATAAGCCTGAATGGTTCAGGCGGATTAACCTTTGGTGGCCTAATCACTAACAACGCCACAATTAATCTCGGAGGCAGCACTACCACAGCGAATAATACCATCCGTTTCAACAATGTTGTCAGTGGCAACGGTGGGATGTATGTCAACAACGCCGATATCATCGTTTTGATGGATGCTGCCAACACGCAAAACGGTCAGTTGACCATTAATGCCGGCACAGTCCGCCTCAACGGGTCAGGGGACACCTTCGGCAGTAGCTCCCAACATATCAAAATCGGCACCAACGCGGTGCTCGACCTCAACAACGTCTCGACCACGGTTGCGTCGGTCGGGGAAGAGAGCAACAATGACGGCGGCACCATTTCCCTCGGCAGCGCCACGCTCACGGTGAGTGGCAACACCAACACTTTCCAAAGCGGCATTAGTGGAACGGGCTCTCTAGTCAAGAGCGGTGCCGGAACCCTCAATCTCTACGGTTCGCAGACTTACAGCGGTTCCACGACGGTGAGCAACGGTATCCTCAGCTCGGGCGTGGCTATGTCCACTGCCTCCGTGGCCGTTGAGGGTGGAACATTCAGGACAACCGCGGCAGATGTCCTCGGGAACTCCGTAGGCGTCACGGTCAATAGCGGCACTTATTCCGTCGGCGGTAGCGACACCATCGGGGTCCTCTCTGGCAGCGGCGGCACAGTAACGGTCACGAACGGAACACTCACCACGTCTTTCAACGGCGCCAGCAACAACTTTGCCGGCGTGGTTTCAGGTGCCGGAAGCCTCACCAAAGCGGGCACCGGCACACTCTCGTTCAGCGGCGGCAGCGCCAATACCATTTCGGGTGTTTTGACGGTCAGTGAGGGGGAGTTGATCTTCAACAAAACCGCCGGGACTAATGCAGTTGGCGGCGACGTAAGCGTTTCCTCCGGAGCGACACTTCGGACGCTCGCGGCCAATCAATTTGGTGGCAATCTGGCAACAATCGATGGCACGCTCAACCTCGCGGATAACAACCAATCTTTGGCGCTCCGCGGCACGGGCACGGTTTCTTTGGGCAGCGCGACGTTGACCAACAACGTCGGGGTCAGCGACACGTTCTCCGGTCACATCACCGGCACAGGCGCCGTCGTCAAGGCCGGCGCGGGTGAAGCATTCTTTGCCGGTTCCAACAACTACACAGGCCTCACCACGGTGAGCGCAGGCTCACTTGAAATTCAAGACGCCTATGCCCTCGGAACGACAGCGGCCGGAACCACCGTATCCGACGGCGCAGTGTTGAAGCTCTTTAACGCGTCGTCCATGACCGTAGCCGAAAACATCACGATAAACGGCACGACTGGCAACGGTTCGCTGGAAAATGTCGGTGGCAGCAACACTGTTTCTGGCACCATCACCTTGGGCCTGAACTCGCGTATTGGCTCTACCGGCGGTGGTTCTTTGCAACTCGGTGCAATCAACGCAAACAATCGCGTCCTTTTCATGGGGACCACCAACAATATCACCGTGACTGGTGCCATCAGCGGCACTGGTGCATCCGAGGGGGGCACGACAACCACCCTCTACAAGGACGGTGCGGCAACGCTAACATTGTCCGGCAACAACACCTACAGCGGCGATACGCGCGTGACCCAAGGTACACTAACCGTTGCTGCTGGTGGTACTATGGGCAATGGCACATCCGATGTGTTCGTTTCAAGCGGTGCGAACATCAACATCAACACCAACACTGAAATTGCGTCCCTTCGTGAGGCCGGCTCTTTCGATGCTGGCACCAACACCATCGCGACTGGTGCCACACTGACTGTCTCAGGGGACGACTACAGCGCCAACTCTGCTTCCATCCGCGGTTCAGGTAACCTGGTGAAATCCGGCTCAGGCACCATGGTCCTTGTCGGCACCCAGGATCGGACCGGATCGACCACTATCAATAATGGCCGCCTGCAGACCGAGGGGGCCATGAGCACCACCAGCGTTCTCGTCAGCGGAGGCACGTTCGCTACGACAGGGGCTAATGTCCTGACTGACAGCACCTCAGTAACTGTCAACAGCGGCACCTACAGCGTTGGAGGCAGCGACACCATCGGTGTCCTGTCCGGCAGCGGTGGCGCCGTTGACATCACTTCTGGCAACGCACTGACCACTTCCTTCAACTCCGCGTCGAACAGCTACAGCGGCGCCATCACCGGGGACGGCGCTTTTGCCAAGGCTGGTTCCGGCACGCTTACGCTCTCGGGTGCCAACACCAAGGGCGGCGCCAACACGGTTTCCGGGGGCAAGCTGACGGTTCAGTCCGGCGGCTCACTGGCCGGCGCCACGACGGTGCAAAGCGGCGCGACGCTTGTCGCCGACGGCACACTTTCCGGTGCCGTGAGCGTCAACAGCGGCGCCACGTTGGAAGGCGGCGGTTCGGTCGGAACGCTGACCATCAACGGTGTGCTCGCCCCCGGCAATTCGGCCGGCATCACGACGGCCACCGGCGGCTCCTTCTGGAACCAGGGCGGCTCCTACGAATGGGAAATCTTCAACCTCTCCGGCCCCGCGGGCACCGGATGGGACTTGCTCTCAGTGTCCGGCGGCGCCTTGGATCTGAACGGTATCACCTCGGATAACGGCTTCACGATCAATTTGATCACGCTAACAAGCGGCAACACCACCGCGGGCGCGCTCACTGGCTTCAACCCAACGGCGACCTACACCAACTGGTTGATCGCCAGTGCTCCCAGCATCAGTGGATTTGTGGCGACCGAGTTCAATCTCGACTCCAGTGGTTTCGTGGGCGCGACCGGCACCTTCGGAATCGAGCAGCGCGCGATCGATGGTGGCCAAGGTCTGTTCATCACCTACGACGGTGGCGGCAGCGAGGCGATTCCTGAGCCCGGCACTTGGGCGGCGGCGGCTTTGCTGGCGGGGGCGGCGGCTTATGTTCGCCTGCGCCGTCGCAAAAAGCAGCAGGACGCCTGAGTAAAGCGCATAGCATTACTGGCTGAAGCTAGCCCCTGGGGCTAGCTTGTTGCTTTGAGGATGATGAGGGAGATGAGACAGCAAATCGCCATCGACGGACTTTCCGCCTTGGTAGGGACGGCTGGCCTCTCCGAGCCGTATGCCTCTACGAGCAGGAGGCCAGCCGTCCGGACGAGTTGTTTTGTAAGGCAGCGGTTCGCTGAGCCGGTGGATCGCGCCGTCCCGGCGCGATGCTTTGCTGGGGATATCGCGATGGGGACATCGCGATC
>CAZWAN010000151.1:0-3425 GCA_964631875.1 uncultured Flavobacteriaceae bacterium | reverse complement strand
GAAGCAAGGTGGCCGTCAAGGGCATCGTCCGCGAGTTCCGCGTGGACGAGGCCTACTGCCTGAAGATGGAGGAGGACAACATCCAGAGCCACAAGAAAGGCGAGACCGACGAGGACCTGTATGCCCGCAAAATGGAGCAGATACAGTACTATCGCGACTCCATGCAGGTAGCCGGAGTCGATCACCTCTCGTACTATTCCATCGAATATGTATCGCTGGAAGTAAAGGACAGCCCCGAGGAACCTGAAAGCGAGGATATTTAGAGATTACTGATTTCATGGAAGCCGCGTCGCTTCATTGAATCCATTGCATAAAATCAAGTGAATACAATCCTTTGTGTTCCTTCGTGATGTACTCTGTGTCCCTGGTGGTGCTGATTTACCACAAAGGACACAAAGCACATCATAAAGTTTCACGAAGGTTTTTTTAGTTTATACTGAATACAGCATCAGAAAGTATGAAGCAAATCAGGAAATGGAGCCGCATCCTCCACCGCGACATCGGTTTCTTTTTTATCGGAGTTTCTGTAATCTACGGGCTTTCGGGCATCGCACTCAACCACCTGCGCGACTGGAATCCCAACTACCGGGTCGACCGGGTGGCCCTGCAGACCGACATCGACCTGAACCGTTCGCCCCAGCTCAAAAGCAACATCCTGAAGTTCCTGGAGGAGGTGGATGCCCCCGACGGATACAAGAGCCATTACTTCCCTGAAACCGGCTACCTCAAGGTCTTTCTCTCAGGCGGATCATCCGTGGTGATGAACGTGGAGACCGGCGAGGGCACGGCTGAATACCTCAGGAAAAGGCCGGTTTTCTACCAGGCCAACTACCTTCATTACAATCCCAATGCCTGGTGGATGTGGTTCTCCGACATTTATGCCGGAGCCCTGATATTCCTGGCCCTTTCGTCCGTATTCATGGTAAGGGGTAAAAAGGGCGCCTGGGGCAGGGGAGGAATCTATATCGCATTGGGGATCATCATTCCGGTGCTCTTCCTGATTATCTTTTAATCAAACAGGATTCACCAGTTCCTTCATTGCTTTCAGAACTGTATATACAACCTGATGAAGAGTCCTTTGATCCGACCGTTGTGCGTGGCGTCTTCATTGGGCAATTCCAGGAGCAGTCCCGGAATCCGAGGGTGGTGAAAAAACTTCTTGAAATCAGAAAATTGACATCGCTCAGATACTGGTACGTGTCGTCCTTGCCGAAAAAAAGAGTCCCCAGTCAACGTAGGCCATCAGCTTCCATCTTTTTCAGGGTTTGTACATCCTGTTTGCGGCAATGAGGGGATCGAGCCAAAGTCTGTCCCGTGCTCCCGAGACCATTTTTATCCCTAACATGTCGGTGGAGGCGCCGATCTTGATTGATGCCAGTTTTATGCCTCCAAGGACATCCAGCTCGAAATTCTTTTTCACTACCAGCCTTTAGCCTGCCGCAACGTTGCGCGAAAAGAAACTCCAGCGAATGACACCGTTCCGGATGAGATGCTCGTGGGGTGTGATGCCTTCGTTCTCGAGTTTGATGGTGGTAAAATGGAATTGAGTGATCAGCAGTTTGTACCTGCAGATGCCTGTGAGCATCCCGGCGAATCTGATGGAACTTCTGATATCTTTGAATCCAAGGTCCAGAGGGAACTCATTCGGCAGGGAAATGGGCTGCTCTGCCACCGGTGGTTCGGGTGGCCTGACGATCTCACCCTTGAGGCTAATGAACCAGAAATAGGGAACCACCCGAAAGTTTCAATCATTCCAGTCATCCTCGATTGTTTTCTTATCCTGTTCAGTCTGGGCGAAAAGAAACAAGGATATAGCAAGAAAAAGGAGCGTCAGTATTTGTTTCAGTCCCTTCACGGCAAGCCTATCAGATATGGTTAGCCCTGGGATTGCCATTGCGTAACCTCAGAGGCGGATGCTGAGCCCCAGCAGCGTGCCGAAGCCCCTTCCTCCTCCAAATTCAAGGTTCAGACCGAGTTTGTCCGTGAAATACCAGCGGCCACCGATCTGCAGGCCGAGGTCAAGGTAAAACCCGTCGTTGAATCGGCCGCCGATGTTGCCGCCGGTGTAGAAATCCCAGTTATTGGGGATCCCCATCAGGGTATTCCAGTGATAGTCCACCCTGCCAAGCAGGATGATATCGGTGGTGTTGTCATCGAAACGGATCTTCAGGAGCGGCCCTAGGGTCACATTGTTGTGGACTGCAAAATCAACCCCGAAATAAACCGGGAATCCATGGGTGTTGAACCCGATTCCGGTATTTAACTGGGCATTCCCCCGCGGTAATGCGGATGAGCCGGTCTGGGCCATCATGGCAAGACTTGATAAGATGAAAATTGAAATAAAAAGGATTTTTTTCATACTGCTATTTTTTTGTTAATTAAAATCGAATCAATTGCAATCGAAAAAATGAACGAAGTGAAGTTTAAATGCACATATGAAATTATTGTTTACCAAATCGATAACCTATAAAAAGGCTTAATTTGCCGTGCCCGATTTCAGCCAATAATTTTTTATCGAGTCTTGAAAAGTAGGAATTTCCTACAAACTGAATTCCTGTAAAAAATTTTATACTGTTGTACCCGATTGCATTTCGGCTGTTAACTTTTAAATTAATTGTTGGGTTATAATAATTTCTGTCAACCGTGTAAAAATCGCCTGCACTAATATTAAGGCCGGGAATTAAACTCAACGTCAGGAAAAATCGTTTTTTGTAAACGAACGAGTACATGTAACCCAAACTTATCGAGGCGCTTAATACATTTAAATCGGTAAAATACAGGTCAGGGCTAAAATATTCAGAAATTTCAGCCGGGATAACGGATGAATCAGCATCCATGACAAAAATATTGAACGTGGCTCCAATTATCGGACTTCCAGCACTTTTTCGCTGTCCTTCATTCTGAACGAACGGGGCCTTTAATGAAAACCTAGTATAATTTGTGGCAAACATATACTCAATTCCCAGGTTGATGGTTCGAATGTCTTCTCGTCTTTTTGAATCATCACTTAAAATGGCATTTACACCGTTTAAACTGTTTTGCTGATACGCCTGATAGTATTGAATTGTAAATGTGATGAATTGTTTGCTGCTGAATATACTGCTCTGAAAATCGAATGATCGGCTATTATCAAAGTCGGACCTTTTACTCAATCCCAACGCAAGTGTCATATCCAGGGCAAACCATTTATACGACACGCCCACTCCAAGGCTTACATCGCGCAGCGGAATGTATTTGATTGAGGTTTTATTAATCCTGTCTATTATTTTAAAATAATTGTATTTATTGATGTTGACAAGTTTGACTACTTAAAACGTGACAGCCATTTTACTGGTATTCCATGTACATTTGATCCCCAGCGTTTGATGACCTTTTTATCCTTAAAACAGCGCAAGGGTCAATGCATAGTTGATTATTTACGTAAG
>CAZWAN010000150.1:0-3453 GCA_964631875.1 uncultured Flavobacteriaceae bacterium | reverse complement strand
TGGACGTCGGCGACGATCAGCTCGGTGCGCGGCCGCGTCGTCTACGACGACACCATCGCCAACGATCCGCTGATCCTGTGCACCACCTTCGGCGCCGATTACGCCGTCACCGCCGGAACGCTCACCGTTCAGGAGAACGCCGCAGGTCTCTGGACCATCGATTACATTCCTTGATGTAGCGCTGTAAGGGCTGACCATGGCGTTCCCGGTCATCGAGGGGTCAGCCGACTACACGACGGCCACCGACTCCACGTCGCACACCATCACGATGCCATCCGGCATCGTCGCAGGCGAGTTGCTGCTGTCGTTCCTGATGATCGACGGCACCGCGACCGGTGCCGGGTTCCCCGGGGAGGTCACCGGCTGGGAACGGATCGCCGACTGTCGTGCTCTCGCCTCGGGCACCGGCGCCGCCCGCCTGGTGGTGTTCCAGAAGATCGCCGCCGGATCCGACACGATGACCGTGCCGGTCTCCGCGTCGCAGATGATCGCGGCGCGCACCTACCGCATCTCCGGCGTGGCGGCCGCCGACATCGCCTTCACCGAAGGCACCGCCACCTCGACCGCACCCGACCCGCCGTCGCTGACCTCGCACTGGGGCAGCGGCCGCGACACCCTGTGGATCACCGCCGTCGGCTACGACGACGGCACCCGCACCGTGTCCGCCTACCCGTCCGGCTGGTCGAACACTGCCAACGTCCGGGTCAACAATGCCGGTGGCACCGGCCTCGGCCTGGCGACGCTGACCTCCACCAACGCCACCGAGGACCCGGGCACGTTCACCATCTCCGCCGCCGAGGAGTGGGCCGGGGTCACCGTCGCCCTGCACGACACGGCGCCGACCAGCCCGATCACCATCGTCGAGAAACTCGTCCCCGCCGACAACGGCACCCCCACCTGGGGCACCCTGCACGCCGCGAACGACGTCGCCGTCTACTTCGCCGCCCTGTCCACCACTGCGGATTCGGCATCGCTGACCGGGTGGACGGTGATCCAGACGGCGCCGTACACGGGCACGTCGTTCTCCAACGTCGCCTGGGCCGCCTACAAGGTGCTCGCCGGAAACGAGTCCGGTTCGATCGGCACACCGACAGTGGTCGACGGCTCCTGGGACGAGTCGTCGGTGATCATCTTCCGTGGCGTCTCGACCACCAACCCGATCGACGTCACCGGCACCGCCACCCACGAATACGAAGGCCGCAAGGCAACGCCGGAGTTCATCAGCGTCACCACCACGGTCGACGACGCGTTGGTCGTCGCCTTCCTGGCGATGAACTACAACATCCGACCCGGCATGGGACCGAGCTGGACACTCGGCACCTCCCGGTCCCGTCCGGCGAAATCCGGCGGCGAGAACGTCTGGTACCGGCTCCAGCCGACCGCCGGTACGGTCGGCGAGCAGGTCGTCGTCTGGCCCGACAACGACGCCTGGTACTCGACGTTCATGTTCGCCCTCCGACCGGGCGTCGTCACCATCGCGAACAGCGCCGTCGCAACCCCGGCATCGATACCGTCACCGACCCCGACCACCGCAGCCACACCCACCCCCGGCGAAGTCCCCACCCCGGTCGCGGTTCTCGCGGTCACGTTGACGCTGCAGTCGACCGCCACCCCCGCAGCGGTCGCGACACCGGTCGCTGTCCCCTCCCCCAACGTGAGGATCGCCGCAGCCCTGCAGACGGTCCCCACCCCCGTCGCGATCCCGTCCCCGACCGGCGTCGTGGTCGTGCAGCCGTCGACACCGACCGGTACCGGCACGGCGAACGCTCCGACGATCATCGCTTCCGGCGCTACCGCCGCCCAAGCCGCCACCGCAACCGGCGCCGCTCAGACCGCCAGGCTCCGGGTCGCCGAACGGCCCGGAACGGTCACCGGCACCGGTACGGCTCAGACGACGATCGTTCGCCCGGCGACGATCACCGTCGTCGCTACTGCGACCGGCGCCGCCAACGCGCCGACGCTCGTCAACGCGTCCCGGTTCGCCGCCCCCACCGCCACGGCCACCGGCACGGCGCAACCAACCGGGAAACGGGTTGCGTTGAACGCCGGTACGGCCACCGCGACCGGTTCCGTGTCCGCTCCAACCCAGGTACCGACCCCGCGTCCGTCGACCGCCACTGCGACCGGTGCCGCCTATGGGGCGGCTCCTCAGGACACGCTGCGTCCACCGCAGGCGACCGCTACCGGCGTGGCGCAACCTCGCGCTCCTGCGATCCGTCCGACCGTCCCGGCGGTCACCGGCACCGGCACCGGATACAACGCGGTGTTCTCCGCCAGTCGCACCGCCACCCCCGGCGTCATCGCCACCCCCGTCGCCGTTCCCTCCCCCGTCGCCAAACTCGGCGCCAAACCGTTCCTCGTCGAAGCCCGCATCCCCGCCGACTTCGCCACCCCCACCTGGGGCACCCTCCACCAGAACAACGACGTCGCCATCTACATCGCGACGTTCGCAGCGGCCACCACCGCCGTGTCCCTGTCCGGCTGGACCGAAATCGGGTTCGCTGAGAACAACACCGGCGGCACCTCGTTCGCCGTGTCCGTCTGGGCCGCGTACAAGATCCTCGACGGCACCGAAACCGGCAGCGTCGGCACCCCGACCGGCACCGGCGGCTCCTACGCCCACGGGCACGTCCTCATCTTCCGAGACGTCAGCATCAGCGACGTCGTCGACGCGGTCGGCGCTGAAATCCACCGCTACGACTCCGACGCCACCGCCGACGTACAAGGCATCACCGTCGCCAACGACACCCTCGTCGTCGCCGTCGCCGGTTTCGGCCCGAACTACACGCTGACGTTCAACGGCACCGGCTACACCACCGGCCACCAGCGCACCACAACGTCACGGGCCAGCGGCGAGAACTCGTACTACAAGACCCGTGACAGCGGCACCGAAGCAGCGGCCACCTGGAGCAACGACCTCGGCACCGCCGGTTGGTACTCCAGCTTCATGTTCTCGCTGAACGGCGCCGACACGTACACGGCCCGCCCAGCGGTCACCCCGGTCGCGACCCCGGTCACGGTTCCGGCAGCAACCCCGACCACTGCGGTGCTCACCAGCCCGGCAACAGTCGCCACCCCGGTCGCCGTGCCCACCGCGAAGGGCGTCATCGTCGCCCGACCCGGCACCGCCACCGCCACCGGCACCGCCAACAACCCGTCGGTCACCGGCAACGGCACCATCACCCCCGCAACCGTCACCGCAACCGGCGCCGCCCAGACCGCCAGGCTCCGGATCACCCGACCCGCACCCACCGCCACCGCCACCAGCGCCGCTCAAACCGCCGCCCCAGCCGTCACCCGACCGGCACCAGCAACGACCGGCACCGGCACCGCGAACCCGCCCACCCCCACCAACACCTCCCGGTTCGCTGCCCCCACCGCAACCGCCAGCGGCGCAGCGAACCCCTCCACGTTCTTCGACGGTCTCATCCCGTTCATCGCCGCCTCGGCGAC
>CAZWAN010000149.1:0-3488 GCA_964631875.1 uncultured Flavobacteriaceae bacterium | reverse complement strand
GTGCCTCCCGATAGGTTTACTAACTTTTTCTGCAAGAAGGTCTCTATTCCAAATCTAGTTACTAGGGTATTATAATCAGCGGATCTATTATCTCTGAGGTCTTGAATCATTTTTATTAATTCCAGAACGGTTAGATTGTTTGGAAAATTCGCAATTTGGGGAAGGTAATCAAGCTGGTTTCTATAATTCCAATGACCTTTTATGGATTGCCCATCAATAAGGATTTCGCCTTCAGAAGGAACTACCATGCCTAATAAGCTTTTAATCACTGTTGTTTTTCCAGATCCATTAGGCTCTAATATGGCAACAATTCAATTCCCTTCAATGTTCAGGTTCACTCCCTTCAGAACTTGATTATTGCCAAAAGATTTATGTAAATTTTTAATTTGTATCATGGCTATTTTTTTTCATCGATGGGGAAGGATCAATTAGATTTTCAGGAGTGAAGACAGGTGAAACTTTTTCAGAAAAATCAACAATGTCTATAAATAAACTACGGAGTAAAATAATAGCTTCAGGAGTTCGATTTGCGACATAGGAGAAAAGTTTAACTGGTCGGTAGGGGATATCCCCAACTCCATCTTTGTCTAAATCATAGCCTGAATAGTCGCTCCAAAAGTTGCCTTCAAAAATATTGTCGTTTAAAGCACTATTATAAGAAAGATCGAAAGAATTGTTTAGGAAGTTATTTTTCAAAAAATGATTTCCGTAGCACGCCCCTCTTGATTTTAAGGCCCACCCATTGGAAGTAAATTCATTGTTCCGGTATACGATACGGTTGGATCCCTCTATATTGATTCCTATTGTATTTTCAACGAAACGATTTCCAATTATCTCAGAGTCATTGATTTCTTTCAGCAGCATACCATAGGATGCCGTTCCCCAATTTTTTTTAAAAAGATTTCGGTGCATTTTTATCCCTTTTGAAAACATTACGGCAACTCCAGCACCGTTTTTCTCGAAGACATTGTTTTCATAGACGTCGTTATTGGAAAACATGAAATGAAGGCCATAACGAATGTTTTGGGTACTTGTATTATTTTGAATGTGACAGTTGTCGGCAAATTCTAGATAAATACCATCTCTAACCCCAGAGATGTAGTTATCAGAAATTTCAACATGATGGGAATACCATAGTTGAATACCGTTACCGGAATTGTATTCCTCTTTAGCGTTCCCATTTATAGTATTATTTCGTACAACTCCATAACTCGATTTCTCTAAATAAATTCCAAAAAACAATTCTTCGAGGATTAAATTCTGTATTCTGAAATTTTCACTCTTGGCAACGCGGACGGCCGCATAGTCTTTTTGATAGCTAGTCCCAACATTAATGATGCGAAGACCATCTATGGTGACATCGTTGGACCTTATTGTAAAAATTTCTCCTTTTCGTTCCCCATCAACTGTTGGTTGTCCGATACCCCGAATTGTGAGGGGTTTGTCTATCAAGATTTCCGATTCTTTATAAATACCTTCTTTAATAAGCAGGGTGTCGAACGGAGTTGAAAGTTCAATACCAGCCTTAATAGATTCAATTGGGCAGGTAGGACATACTTCCCTCAAATTTTGTGCTGTGATGCCGCATTGTAAAGATGCCAAAGCAACCATCAGAAGTAAAAACTTAAAACAATTTCCCATTTCTTCTCTTCTAAAAAGGTACAGTAATTTTCAAGATCAATTAAGATTGATTTTCTTGAGGATAAAAAATTTTTATGGGCTGGAATGGTGTTGTCCTTCCTTTTTGGGATCGAAAATTAGCGAACTATCAAAAATTTTGAGTGATTCAAAGCAACTACGGCGTGTTCCACCTTGGCAGGTATTTGAAAGATATCGAAAGGATGCAGGATTTGTTTTTCATTATCCATGTCAAATGAAATATTTCCTTCCAAATTAATCAGCAATGCTGGTTTTGGGGATTCATGTTTCGGGAAATGATGTCCCGCTTCGAGACTTATAAGTAATGTTTCCGTTGTTTCATTAACCGAGATTTTCTGGATGGTGAGTCCGTTAAATTTAGTGTCCGATATAGTTTTAGTTGGTGGGTTCATGGTAAATCATTTTTGGTTAATAATTCCTCCCATAGATACAATTGGCCGCTTTTTCCTTCAATTAGTCGTTCACCTAACTCTGGTGACTCCACAGCCGATAAATTGGCACCCATTGGGCTCGGGATATTGACTGAAATTATAAACGTGGCATTTTTGGCCTCAATAAATTTTCCTGGATTTAAGTAATCGTTTACCATTATAAAAGCCATTTCAGTTTGCCTATTTTCATTATAAAAGTGTATCATACACTCAATGGCATCAAAATTAAAAACCTTGCCTTTATCGGTTACCAACTGTGCAGCATGCTGGTTATCTACGATCGTCATTTTGCAGAAATGACAGAATTCTTCCCCAAAGGCAATAGGTTTTGGTTCTATTGTGCAAGCCGTCAAAAACGTAGCCACTAAAAGAGTCCACAGCGATTTCTTCATTTTTTCAGATTTAGATTTGCTCTTCTTTCAATCCAACCTGCTATTAAGGAGAGAATTATTCCAGCACCAAGAAAATAAGCTCCTAACTGGGGATAAGAATGAGCCCTGAAGTTTAAAATATCTTTTGATCCAAATAAAGGAGGCTGGAACCCCATGATACTTCCGTCAGGGTTTGTAAATTTCAATATTGCCTTAGGGTCTAGGTTGTGCCCATAATCGTATTCCCATAAGTAAAAATCGTAAATTCCTATTCCAGCAAGTATAATCATCAGGGCTCCCCAAGCAAAATACCACTGGTACTTTCCTAAAATGCCCACCATAATGCCCAATCCTGCCATAATGAGAATTACCATAGGGAATATTTTGAATTCGGGGATAGATTCGGGAATGTATTTCATGCCCACATAATGGTTCATTAGATTAATATTCTTTATGTCATGAGGGTTTTTGTCGGCAAAATCATTGATATAAATATCCATTCCCAGAGGAATTGGGTATTGGGGTGCTTCCAAAGTGATGTTCCAAAGCGGGAAAAGAAACAATCCCAAAATCATTAGAGCACCTAAAAACATAAAAACACGGGATTTCTTCATAGTATTTGGATATTTGGGGCGGGCTGTCAACCCCGCCCCGTTAATCAATGGTGTTACACTTAACAAGTAATTAAGTTAATCTTCGCCTAAAGACCATGATAGGTCAATGTTTGAATTCGCAGGTGAAACGCGAACATATCCCTGCATTTCTTGGTGTAGGGCTGAACAGAAATCGGTGCAATAGAATGGCCAAACGCCAACTTCTTTTGGTTCCCAAACGAAGGTTTCGGTTTGCCCTGGCATAATCAATAACTCTGAGGTGTTGGCACCAATCATGCTAATTCCATGAGGAACGTCATAATCCTGTTCTAAGTTGGTCACATGGAAATACACTTTGTCGCCCACTTTGATTCCTTCGATATTGTCGGGAGCAAAGTGACTTCGAATTGTAGACATATAAATATGAACTACAT
>CAZWAN010000148.1:0-3547 GCA_964631875.1 uncultured Flavobacteriaceae bacterium | reverse complement strand
GCTCTTTGCTTCATACGATTAGAGATTATTTCAGAACACTGCCACGTTTAAAAGATAAACCCATAGAAAGCTATATACAGGTTGTGCTTATTATCACATGGCTTATAGGAATTCTATTGATTTTCGCGGTTTTAACAAACAATCCAATCTGGAAATTCATTACTGCTTTAGGAGCTGCTTCGGCCGTCTTTCTATTGATCTTTAAAGATACTATTTTGGGTTTTGTAGCTAGTATCCAAGTCTCTGCAAATGACATGTTGCGCATTGGAGATTGGATCACTTTTGATAAATATGGGGCTGATGGAGATGTGGTTGAAATTAATTTAGCCACAGTAAAAGTCCAGAATTTTGATAAAACGATTACCACAATACCAACTTATGCATTGATCTCAGACTCCTTTAAAAATTGGAGAGGGATGAATGAATCTGGTGGCCGCAGAATAAAACGGTCACTAAATATAAAAATGGAAAGCGTACATTTTCTTTTACCTGAAAAAGTAATTGAATTAAAAAATATTCAATTAATTGCTAATTATCTGGATAGCCGCAAAAAAATTATTGATGATTACAATAAAAACAATAAAGTTGATAAGTCATTACTCATTAATGGCAGAAATTTAACCAATTTAGGTGTCTTTAGAAAATATATTGAAACCTATGTAGAAAACCATTCAGCCGTCAATACCGAAATGTCATTGATGGTAAGGCAATTGGCACCTACCACTCAAGGGATACCTATTGAGATTTATGCTTTTAGTAAAGACAAAAGATGGCAGAATTACGAATATATCATGGCAGATATTTTCGACCATTTAATTGCTGCAGTACCCTACTTTGGTTTAGAATTATTTGAGTTGCCGTCAGGAAATTATTTTGAGATCAACCAAAAAATAAACTAATTCATTGCTCTGTACAATTGTCCTTTCTTCTTGTGTCAACCAAATGAATAATTTTCCAAACTTTATCAATTTTGACCAATTGAAAGGCATTTACGCCACAATGACTAAATTTATCGTCTATATAAAATTGATATGGGGTCCAAGCAATGGCTAAATTATCATCAATGGATACATCTATTTTCATTAACCTCTCGTCAAAAACATGTAAATGATTTTCTCCGATACTCAGAATAAACTTTTCTAAATCTATTCTAGTTACAATAGAATTTCCTGCCTCGTCGAAGCGGGTACTAAAAAGACTGCCTTCAGTATGAAAAACAGATCGAACTTTTGCCGTATCGCCCAATTTCATGCCGGCAAACAAATCTTGAATGGTTGCTTCTACCTTCGATTTTTCGGATTGATATTGAGCCTGTAGTGGATTTGTTGTTGTCAAGTAAATTAACAGTAAGAAAAGGATTTTCATATATATTTTTTTAACCCGTACATAAGTCGTAGCTATTTGACAATATTTGATTATGTTTTCTTTTGTCAATATTTGCTTCGGTTAACACATCAGGATTTGCACAAATCTCCTTGCAAAGCACGACCCCTGTTTCCAATAATTTAGATTTATCATTTTTACTTAAACTGATCAATGCCGTAATGGGATATAATTTATACTTGTCAATCTTGTCAATTAAACTACCTCCTATGGGGTAGTCCCAACTCACTAACTTTAAGCCCACGCAATTTCCATATTCAACGGCATCAGAAGAAAACCGTGTATTTGTATAAACCCATCCCTCTTGAAATAGAGCTTTATGTCCATTAATATGGTTGTAATGCTTATTTATATCCAAAAATCTTGATTGGATATATAAGGGTATTTTCACATCGTTTACCCGTCCCTGAGAATTGTGATATTTGCACTCAACCATATATTGTTTGGTGCTATTTGTGGCCACCACATCAACTTCGTGCATAACGCAATGGCCTTGAACAAACAGGCCTACTTCAGTTGTAAAACCCTCTTCTTCAATGATAGCCGCAACAAATTTTTCAAAGGGGAATCCGGAGGGTCCTAATTCCATAATGGCTTTTTTGAGTTTATATAGCGATGCACAACATGATTTTTCCCCCTTGAGCATCTTATAAGCAGTAGAATAAATCTGTTTAGTTGTGATGCCCTCATACAAAGAGTTTTTAATTTTAATTGCTATTTCCTCAATTACAGCCTCACTTACTTTTGATTTTCTCAAAGATCGCTTTAATTTCTCTATATCGAACTCAACCAGATCTCCTGAGTACTTTCTTATTTTTACCTTATTATTTTCTACCATACGGTCTTTTCCCAAAGATAATTAATAATCCCGTTTATTCAATTAGTCCTCGCCCATCATTATAATATTACCCCCTCGGAGAAATTGGTAATCGGGTTTTATTTCAGTAGAGTCATTGATGATCAGTTTTCCGTTTTCGATGACCGGTTCATTTAAGTAAATTTTTTCAAAATGATATTCACTATCCTTTTCTTTTAATTTGAGAAGTACATTTACCGATTCGTTCTTAATGATACAATCTTCCGGAAGTACTAAATACATTTCCTCTCTTGTGAAAATTGCGGCCTTTACAAACATTCCTACTACAAATTTCTGTTTAACGTACTCGTCTATATGAACATGGACCCTGATGGTTCTATTTTCATCTAAAGTATTCCCAATAAGATAAATTTTACCGGTAAAAATCTCCTCTGATAACGAAGGAATTGAAAATTCAACTTTTTGACCTATTTCAAGTTTTACAGCCTCCTTTTCAAAAACCTGCAGCTCAATGTGTTGATGGTCATCATTGACAATTTCGAGCACCTTATCTTCCGGACCTATATAATTACCCATCTCGACGAAAATTTGAGAAACTTTACCGCTTATGGGAGCGAGTACAGGTGCTTCAGATTGAATATTTTTTGATGAAGGATTGAGATTGAGCATTTCAAGTTGCTTCTTTAAACCGTTGTGAGTGGCCAATGTAGAATGATAGTTAGATTTAGCGTTTAAATAATTCTTCTCTGAATTGATTTGCTCTTCAAACAATGACTTTTGCCTTTCATATTCCATTTTTAAATATTCCAAACGTTCTGAAGTTTCAAGGAAATCTTTTTGCAACTCTACGAATTCCATATTTTCAATTGTAAATAGCAGTTCTCCTTTTCTGACCGGAATTCCAACAATAGGATTAAAATTTTTAATATACCCGCCTGCAATCGCGCTCACAACAGCACGGTTATTAGGAGGAACATCAATTAAACCATTGACCTCAATTTTACTGGTAATCGCTTCTATATGAGGCTGGATCAATTGCATTTTTCCATTATTAAACTGATCTTTACTTAAAACAATAGTATTTAAGGGTCCCGTAAAGTTTGTTTCGATCTCAGTTGTGTCCTGTTTCTTACAAGAAAGTAGGATAAAAAAAAGGATGCTGATATATGTAAATGATTTCATTCGTTTTCTATTTAAAAATTTAAATATTGTAGGTTTAAAATAATTTGATTGTACTGGTGCAACTGTTCCAGATAAAGTACCTCAATTTGGGTAGCATTTTCAATACTTTTTATATAAGCAAAAAAATCTATCTCTCCGGATAAATAAGACTTATTCGCTGTCTTA
>CAZWAN010000147.1:0-3580 GCA_964631875.1 uncultured Flavobacteriaceae bacterium | reverse complement strand
CTTATTTGAGGAAACTATGGCTAGTATAAAAATAGTACGACGTAAAAACAAAGAACGAAAGGATGGAACGGCTCCTTTGGCTCTAAGAATAAGTAAAGATTATAGAACTAATTATTGCTTCATTGGTCAATATGTTCTAGAAAAAGATTGGAATGCCGATGCCGGGAAAGTTAATAAATCACATCCAAATTCTAAAAAGCTTAATAATTATTTACTTAAAAAAATTATCGAGGCCAATGATTTATCATTTGAAAAAAATGATACTACTTCAAGTAAATTAATGAAAAGGAAACTTCAAGGCTCGCGAACTAGAAATTCCTTCTATAATATAGCTGCTCTTAGAATTGAAATGAAGTTTAAAAGAGGGGTGTTTTCTGTTGCAAAATCTGAACTGTCAATATTATATAATTTGGAAGAGTTTATGAATTTAGATCAAACTCTACCAGTTGAAGATCTCAAAAAAGGCATCAAAGAAAGAAGAAAACAACGTATTTCAAAAGGGCGTAAAAATGAATACCATTGGAAGGACGCCATTGCTTATTTCAAGAAAAACAACACACTCTATTTTGAAGACATAAATGAATCTTTTATTGAAAAATATAAAACATTTTGTTTATTCTATTTAAATCATAAAACGAGAACCAAAACAAATCAGTTAATCTTTATAAGAACACTTTTCAATTCGGTTATTAATGATGGATTGGTTGATAAAAAATTCTATCCTTTTGGAAGTGAAAAAGAAAAAATTAAAATTGGTTCGGGTAATAAAATTGGTTTGAGTTCTCTTGAAATTCAGAGGATAGAAAACTTAGAAACAACAATAGGCACTTCTATGTTTCACACTCAAAAATTATGGTTATTCGCTTTTTACTTTGCCGGTATTAGAATTTCTGATGCTATAAAATTAAAATGGTCAGATTTCAAAGATGGTCGTTTGTTTTATGTCATGAATAAAAATGAAAAACCATTAAGTCTTAAAGTCTCTGAAAAAGCTAAAGCTATATTGGACTATTATGAAATGGAAAAATTTGAAAATGAAGGGTTTGTTTTTCCTTTTTTAAAAAATGTAAATGAATCTGATCTAGAAGATATTTTTAAAAAAACTAGAAATGCAACTAAGCTATTAAATAAATATTTGAAGCGAATTGCCGTTGTTTGCGAAATTGATAAAAACTTATCCAACCATATTGCTAGGCATAGTTTTGGAAATATTGCAGGAAATAAGATTCATCCAAGAATGCTTCAAAAATTATACAGACATAGCGACTTAAAAACGACATTGATTTATCAGGCAAACTTTATACACGATGAGGCCGACGATGCTTTAGAGGAAGTAATAAACTTTTAAACTATCATATTCATCGGTTTTAAATAACTTACAAAGCTTTAACCTAACCTCTGGCCTAGGATTCGTGGAGTATTATAGAAAGAGCGATTTGAAAGTCTTGAAGAACAGGTTAAAGAATTTAACGATTAGCTTTTGTTGTTGAAAATAGGTGTCAGCATTCGTGCTGACTCTTCCTTATTAATTCTAAATCACAATAAATGTCGCTTTTTTGCAACAAAAATGGTATATTTGTCGTTAATAAGCGACATTATGAATTCTAAGAAAGCAATACTTCTTCCTAAATATCAAAAGATATTTGATGGAATAGGCGAAAATATTAAGCTTGCCCGAAAGCGTAGAAAATTGACTACCGAGCAAGTTGCAGAACGTGCTGGTATTCATCGTGCTACTTTGCATCGTGTTGAGAAAGGCGATCCAACTGTTGCAATCGGCCATTACTTTAACGTGCTGAGGGTACTCAATCTCGAAAGTGATTTTTCGAAAATTGCGAAAGATGATGAATTTGGTCGTAAACTACAGGATCTTGATTTACTATAAGCTATGGCAAGAGGAAAATTTGATATTTACGTATATGCAGATTGGAATGGCTTGAATGGGCCTTTATAAATAGGAATACTCTCTGCAAATTTTGCAAAAGCGAAAAAAGCATTCAGTTTTGAATATAATAAAGATTGGTTAGAAAAGAGATTGTACCAGTTGTTAGATCCGGATATCGGTTTTATTCGGGGCCACAATATCCTAAAGATAAAGAAAACTTTGGAATATTTTTAGATAGTATGCCAGATACTTGGGGTAAAACCCTAATGAAACGTCGTGAAGTACAAGATGCAAGGGCTCGCGAAGAAAAAGCAAGAACGCTTTACGAAATTGATTATCTACTAGGTGTATATGACGAGAGTCGTATGGGAGCACTTCGGTTCAAAACCGATCCAGATGGTCCTTTTCTCGACAATGACGACAAAAGCCCAACACCGCCTTGGTCGTCCTTAGGAGATTTGGAGGAAGCTGTAAAACATCTTGAAAATGATCCGGAGAGTGATGCTATCAGACAATGGATAGCCGTACTTATAGCGCCAGGTTCTTCCTTAGGAGGAGCCAGACCAAAAGCAAATATATTAGGAAAGAACAAAGATCTTTGGATTGCCAAGTTTCCTTCAAAAACAGACACGGTGGATAAAGCGCTTGGGAATTTCTTATCTATAACCTAGCTATTGCTTGTGGTATAGAAATGGCAGAATCAAAAATTGAACGAATTTCTGGATCATACCATACGTTCTTGACCAAAAGATTCGACCGTGAAAATGGTGGTCGCATCCATTTTGCATCTGCAATGACGATGACTGGTAATACTGAAGACACCTTAAAAACTATATCACCCAGTTATTTGGATATTGTAGATGTAATTGAGAATTATGGAACTAATGTTAAAGAAAACCTACATCAGTTATGGCGCAGGATCATTTTTAATATTGCTGTATCAAATACTGACGACCACCTGCGCAACCATGGTTTTATTCTTAATGAAAAAGGTTGGGAACTTTCCCCAGCGTATGATTTAAATCCATCAACAGAAAAAGATGGATTGGCGCTCAATATTAATATGGACGATAATGCCCTTGATTTTGAACTTGCAAAAAGCGTCGGGGAATTTTTCCGCTTAAGCGAAAGCGAAATGGATGCCATTATTGAGGAAGTGGTAAATGTAGTCAAAGACTGGAAAGTGGTCGCAAAACAAATAGGTATCCCTAATAAGGAACAACGCTTAATGGAACCAGCTTTTAAAACTGAAGTTTAGAATGGATCAAAAAGAAAGCGAGGGTATCAGAAACTTACCGATCACTATAAAAAACCAAAAGAGATTAATTTTGCCATTACACGGAGGAATTATACAATACATTATTGATACCCTATTGGAATACGCTCATCTTCGTTTGTTTTTTCTTTTTGGATAAATATAGAAAAGTACCGTCATAGACGGTGGTCATGTTTTAAAGCCTCTGTAATATTAAAAAAAATTGTTTTAAAATAGTGAGTCAAAAAACATACAGACCTTAATGTGTATGAAAATGTTAATTTATTTAATTCCTCAATACATAAATAACAATAACAGAATTTAAACAAACTTAAATTCTAAATATAACGACCCATTTTAATGTTATTGATCACAAAAACATATTTATTTATAAAATAAACCCGTTGTGCATAATGATTTAAAAGAAAAAAGTTGTCATG
>CAZWAN010000146.1:0-3637 GCA_964631875.1 uncultured Flavobacteriaceae bacterium | reverse complement strand
TTTTCGTTATAATCGTATAATCATGAATCAACAAAAAAAAACACTCACATATGATCCCCCCTGGCTTTGGGCTCTGATAACAGGAATATTATCATTATTGCTCATTTTTATCATAGTTGGTCTGGTGAATCTGCTTGGGATATCATCTGAACCTAATATGGAGATTGGGATGAATATTGCATATCTGGTTACAGGTCTTGCTGTTGCATACATGTGCTATTCCATATGCAAAATTCACCCTAAAAGCTACTGGTATACAATTATAATTTGCAACCTCACAACTATTGGTGTGGCATTGGATCCAAGTAATAATCAGGATATATGGAACATGATCATGCTTGGAATAGGATGGATGTTCTCGATTGTAGGAATGGTTATCGGAACCGCGAAAGGAAAACGTGACATAACAAGTGATAAAATGAATTAAAACTCATTTTATCAAGGCCGTTAGGTTTAATTTTTGCAGAACCTCATTGCAAAAAGATTAGATTTATTTATATTTGATACTATCATATGATACTATCGTGAAACCACCTTATAAGATAACAAATACCATACTTAGCTTGATTTCTAAGATATCTGAGAGGATTGGAGAAGTTAGGTCTGCGCGTTTAATTAAGCCTCCTACTGAGTTGAGGAAAAGAAATCGCATTAAAACTATTCAATCATCACTTGAAATTGAGGGTAATACCCTAACCGTTGAGCAAATCACTGACTTGATTAATAATAAGAGGGTGCTAGCACCTAAGAAAGATATTCAAGAAGTTAAGAATGCAATTAAAGTTTATTCCATGCTCGATGATTTGAATGCTAATGAATTGGATTCACTTTGTTTTGCACATGGAATATTGATGGAGGGACTGCTTGATCATCCGGGTAAATTGAGAATAACATCTGTTGGGATTGTAAAAGGTGACGATGTAGCACACATAGCTCCTCCTGGCGATATGGTTTTCCCATTGATGAATGATTTGTTTAGTTACCTCAAAAATGACGATGACTTGCTTCTAATAAAAAGCTGTGTTTTTCATTATGAGTTTGAGTTCATCCACCCTTTTCTTGACGGAAATGGAAGAATGGGGCGATTATGGCAAACGATGATTTTGAAAGAATATTCGCCAGTATTTGAGTTTTTGCCAATAGAAACATTAATGAATGAAAGACAACAAGATTATTACCATGTACTTGGCAAATCAGATGCAGAGGGAAGTTCAACAAGCTTCATTGAATTTATGTTGGAAATAATAAATCAAGCACTGGAAGATTTATTGAGTTCACAAAATCTAACTCTCAGCAATATTGACAGAATTGAGGCTTTTAGAGACATTATCGGAAATGATTATTTTTCTCGACAAGAATATTTAAGGCATAATAAAGATATTTCCACAGCTACTGCAAGCAGGGATTTAAAGGAAGCCGTTGAGAAAGAAATTTTAAAAAAGTTTGGAGACAAAAGATTAACGAAGTATCAATTCATCAAGCCAAACTAAACCGAATAAAGTGTAAGCGTCAGTGCATGGAAAGTGCTATATGTAGTATTTAAACTTTTAATTATGCGGTTTTGTACCGGGATAAGAAGGTGCATCAAAATGCAGCTTAATCCCGATAACTATCGGGATAATTATTAACCTGTAGCCGTATTTTAGGACGAGACAGTTTAAAATAAGCTTCTCGAAACACAAAATAATCCTTAAAAATAATTATCACTTAAAATAAAGTCAAATAATTGATTTTATTTTGTATTTTTGACTAAAAATAAGGATTTTTATGATAAAAGAAATATCTAAAAAGCAAGTTTTGGACAGAATAAGGTTTGAAAACCCTTGGTGGGTGGAAGGGCATATTGAGGATGATTACAATGAAATGCCTCGTAGATTGTACTTTGAACTTTTCAAACCTCTTGTTTATGAAAGAGATATAAGAAGAGCAGTTGTTTTAATGGGGCCTAGACGTGTTGGTAAAACCGTAATGTTATTTCATCTAGTTGAAGATTTAATTCAAAATGGTGTCAATCCAAAGAAAATAATTTTTATCACAATTGAAAATCCTATTTATAATAATATTCCTCTTGAACAATTGTTTTTATATGCCAAAGAAGCTACAGGTCTAAAGGACAAAAATGATTGGCATATTATTTATGATGAAATTCAGTATTGTCGAGATTGGGAAGTTCATTTAAAATCTTTAGTAGATAGCTATCGTAAAGATAAATTTATTGTATCCGGTTCAGCTGCTGCTGCTTTAAAATTTGCAAGCAACGAAAGTGGAGCTGGAAGGTTTACAGATTTTTTACTACCACCTTTAACATTTAACGAATATATATCGCTTAAAGGATTAGATAGAATAATTACAACTACAAGCCTTAAATGGAAAGAGCATATTACTGAATTTTATTCATCATCACATTTAGATGAATTAAATAAACATTTTCTTGATTATATAAATTTTGGAGGTTATCCAGAGGTTATTTTTTCAGAAAAAATTCAGGCTAATCCAGGAAGATATATTAGACAAGACATAGTAGATAAAGTTCTCTTAAGGGATTTACCAAGTCTATATGGAATTAGTGACACAAGAGAATTAAATTCACTTTTTACTACAATTGCATATAATAGCGGTGGAGAATTCTCTCTTGAAACATTAAGCAAACAATCCCAAGTACCTAAAAATACTTTAAAAAAGTATATCGAATACTTGGAAGCTGCCTACCTAATAAAACAAGTAAAACGAATAGACCAAAGTGGTAAAAGATTTAAAAGGGATAACTTTTTCAAAATATATTTAACAAACCCATCTTTAAGAAGTGCTTTATTTTCACCTATAACAGCTACTGATGAAATGATTGGAAATATGGTAGAAACTGCAATATTTGCTCAATGGATGCATCGTGAATGGTTTACACCTTGGTATGCAAGATGGTCAGGTGGAGAAGTTGATATGGTTGGAATTAGTGATTCGACTTTAAAACCATTATGGGCATTAGAGATTAAATGGTCAAATAGATATTTTGATAAACCTAATGAACTCAAAAGCTTATATAAATTCTGTACAGAAAGTAGTTTGAACTATCCGATAGTAACTACCATAGACAAAGAAGGAGAAAAAGAATACAAAGAATTAAATATTCAGTTTCTACCATCTTCAGCCTATGCTTATACAGTCGGAAAAAACAGTTTAGACCGAAAGAAAAACATATAAAAAACTATTTACAACAAAGAACTGAGTTAAAAAACAAGTTCTTTTAGTTGAATTTTGACACATAATTTTCATGATAAGTTAATCCATATGTTGATTCAGAGTTCCAAAAAATGGTTCTTACGTTTAAATTCTCCCCTCATCGGCAAAGCTGTAATAGCTTTGTTCTGTTAAGATGAAATGAATTTTTTTAACCACCTCCCCCTTCGGGTACCTGTCTGCTTTCAGGCAGGCTCCTCCTAAGAGGAGGAGAAGTATGAGCATAAATTTTATTACAACAACATTCCCTCCTTTTAGGTTCCCGCCAGCACCATATTACCGCTCTCAATACTCAATACTTTTTTTCTTTACACTTTATCCCATATCCTTGCTTGTTAGGCAAGCTTGCCTGACAGGCCGAGATTTTGACATAGCTCTGCTGAATCTTTGATTTAGCTGCACT
>CAZWAN010000145.1:0-3724 GCA_964631875.1 uncultured Flavobacteriaceae bacterium | reverse complement strand
ACATACGCCAAAACTTACTGATCGAAAACAAAACCTCCAAACCTTCCTTGTCGGCAGGCAGGTACCTAAAATATGCCATTGGCGAAATTGTATTGGTGGTTATTGGGATTTTGATTGCCCTTCAAATTAACAATTGGAATGAGAACCGAAAATTGGAACTCGCAGAATCGGATTTTTTAAAAGGAATCAAAAATGATCTTAAACAAGATAAAGATTACATCCAGCTCATCTTCGAGAATATTGATCCAAAAATTAAAGCATTCACCATTTTAAATGAACAAATACTGAATAGTAAAGATGGACAGATAAGTTTAAATGACTCCTTATTGCACACCTACCTTTTTATGGGTCAACGAACCTTTTATCCGGTATCGGGTTCCTTCCAATCTGCGGTAGCAGGTAATAACATCAACACCTTTAAAAATAAGGAAATTAAAACTTCTATCATCAAATTATACAATTCAATATACCCAAGATTAGAGGATAATGCACAAATGCTTGATCAACGATGGTCTGAATTAACTCAAAAATACCTTGATGAGCGGCGCACCAAACAGCTTGTAATTAAAGACAAGGCTCAGGCAACAAAAGTGATTAATGATATGTATTATCACTTTTTACAATTGAGGTGGTACCGGAATTTATTGGAACAAACCAATGTTGAAATTAACCTGATAGTAAAACAAATAGATGATTAAATTCTTTAGATTATCGAAACGTAGTTTTGTGAAACAATATCGAATGTCCGGTGGACATTTGATTGACTTAACCGCTTGCGGAAATCGATTAAATTATATGAGATGCTATGATTAAGTTTTTCAGAAATATCCGCCAAAACTTACTCATGGAAAACAAAACCTCCAAACCTGCCTTGTCGGCAGGCAGGTACCTCAAATATGCCATTGGTGAAATTGTATTGGTGGTTATTGGTATTTTGATTGCGCTACAAGTGAATAACGCTAACATTGAAAGAATTAACCGTATAAGTGAACTGAAATTCCTTAAAAACATTCAATTGGATCTGGAAAAAGATTTAAGCAGTTTATCCTTTTTGATAAACTTTAGAAAAGAAAGAATTATTGGTGACAGCAAACTTATTCAACATATCAATGGGGCTCCTATAGATGATTTTACCGAAGTAACCAAACAGGTGGTCAATTCGATCATGGAACAACGCTTTTCACCGAATAACAATACCTATGTGGAACTGTCAAGTTCTGGAAACCTCAATCTGATATCCAATGATTCTATCAAGTCACTTTTACTTGAACTCCAAGCATTGTATAAAACTAACAATTTCGCTATTGACCATGAAGCTTTCGATTATCGCGAATACATTTCAAGGCCCATCGCACAATACACCGATATCGAACAATTGGCGCCAGTTTTTTTAAATGAAAAAACTGTTGAAGAACAAGGCATTACACCAGAAAGTTTTAAAGCCCTTTTTAAAAGTTCGGAATACAAAAACGGGCTTTATATTATAGGCTTGACATCTAAAGATATGATTATACTTTATGAGGAAATGGATACCAAATCCAGGCAAATCATTGAAATGATCGAGAACGAAATAAAATAAACCTCCAGATGAAAAGATTGTCAATTTTATGCTTAGCTACTGTAACTTTTGTTGTTTTTGGCTTTACTGCATGTCAGCCTAAACTAAGCAATATTAAAGTTTTAGAAACCACTGTCCAAGCACAGATCGATTCCATACAGGGCGATGTTGCGGTAGCTTTTTTAAGTCTTTCAGATACTTCAGAAAATCTATTCATCAATGAAGAGGAGTCGTTTCATGCAGCCAGTACCATGAAAGTTCCTGTGATGATCGAACTTTTTAAACAACAAGAGGCAGGAAAGATTAATCTGAACGATTCCATATTTTTAGTCAATGAATTTAAAAGTATCGTCGATGGTAGTGCATACACCATGGACATTGCCGATGATAGCGACGATGTGATATACAATAAAATCAATACCAAAGTTACCCTTCACGATTTACTATACAGCATGATTACTGTAAGTAGTAATTTGGCCACCAATGTGCTCATAGAATTGGTTGATGCTAAAAACGTCACAGCTACCATGAGGGATTTGGGTGCAAACAAAATACTAGTATTACGAGGTGTTGAAGACCAAAAGGCCTATGACCTTGGTCTGAGCAATACCACAACAGCGAAAGACCTATCAACCATAATGAAGGCTGTGGCAACCAACCGGGCAGGCACTGAGAAAGATTGTAAAGCCATGATTCACATTTTAAAAGACCAACAATTTAATGAGATCATACCTTATCATTTACCAAAAGAAGTTATTGTAGCCCATAAAACGGGTTCGATCACCGGAGTACATCACGATGCCGGTATTGTTTATTTGCCAAATGGTAGAAGCTATGTTTTGGTTTTACTTTCAAAAAATCTCAAGGATTTTGATAAAGGTACTCAACAATTGGCAGACATTTCAAAAACGATTTATGATTACATGAATAAACAGTAACTTCTTTTTTTAAGGAAAAAATGATCCGGCGCTGTAGAAATAACCAACAGCAAATATTTGTGGAAAATTAAACCATAGCTAAAATGAAAAGATTAATTGGATAAAGTGTTAAGAAATGAATGAAACTTGTTGACTAATCAAATTTATGATCGACTCTTGATATAGGAAGCGATGACGGATGGGTCTACCTATACAGGCTTTCTCCTATCAGAGAAGCCTATAATTATCGATCTTTAGCAAAGAAATCATAAAAAAAACCCTCAAATGCATCAAGCAATGGAGGGTTTTTTAATTTTCCTAAACTAGGGTTATTTTCAATTAAACTTCCCTAAACCGGGTCCTAAAGGGGTTTTAAAGACTACGCCCTTTAATCCGCCACAAGGATCCTGTGCTATTTCTTTTATTTCCGCTAAGTAATAAAAAACGGCTCCGATCAATTGGTCGTCGGAATTATACCAAAAACCGTCTTTTTTGTAGGCATCCGCCGGCGGGGCTACATAGGTATATTTGTATTTGTAGTTGCAAGAATTTCCATGCTCATCCTCATAATCACCGCTTACTGTAAAAGTCTCCCATGCACCGGATCCCTGATAATTTTCAAAGCCGTAGTGCCTGTCTAATAAACCGTCGCCATCACAATCTTTATTAGACCATCTTGCATCATTCCAGCTCTGTTGAACGCGTGCCTTTCTGTATGGCCAATAATAGGTCATAATATATGCATTGTCTAAAATACCCGGATTTTCTGATAGATAAGCTTCATCATCTCCTGTATAAGGTGGATAACCGGCTTCGCCCAAGTACAAATTAGCATAAGAACCTTTAAATTGGTGGCTTTGATAATTGTATCCAAATTCGTCAAAACCCTCTTCGAGCGGTTGACCTTCAAAATAATGGCCTTTTTTATAATACATGATACCATCCTTTATTTTAGTGCAAGAATTGGTATCATCACTTTTCATCAAAAGCAGTTGGTTACGGGTGAATTCATCTGTATTGTCAGAACTGCAAGAAAGCACAAATAAAGAGAGTACTGATATGAAAGTAAGCTGTAAAAAGGGTTTTAAATTTTTCATAGTTTTTTTTTCTAAAAGTATAGATTATTTTCAGAACATCAGTTTAATAGACAAAAAAAAGACCAATATGGTTTGATATTGGTCTTGCTGGTAGCGGGAACAGGACTCGAACCTGTGACCTTTGGGTTATGAGCCTTATCTTAACAATATTT
>CAZWAN010000144.1:0-3740 GCA_964631875.1 uncultured Flavobacteriaceae bacterium | reverse complement strand
ATTGAAAATTCAGCGTAGCTAAATGAAAATTCGACGGAGTCACATCGCAGATTCAGCGTAGCTACATCAAAGATTCAGCGAAGCTAATGCATCGTGCGGTATCCAAGATATCCTCTCTATCCTTCAAATGATTCAAAAAACCAACCGGCTTCAATATTTTACAGGATAAAAAACTAATTTAGTAACCATATTACAAGTTGGCAAACATTAAATTTATAATCCTGTTATCAATTTATCATCAGATTAATAACAAACAAAAAGTACAATTATGAAAACAAAGTATTTACGATTAAGTTTCCTCCTTTTAGTAATGCTAGGTTTGGTTGTTGGCTGCCAATCCAATCAGGAAATCAAGGAAGAACCCGCTCAAACAAACGAAGGCAGTGATAGCCAATGGAGTAATTTGGAAAATCTTCCCTTTAACGGATTTCAACCTGAAGAAATGACTGTAGAACGGCTTTATGACGAGCTGGATTTTCAAAGAGCCGTACAGGTTTATTTGTGGGCTCTGCCCGCAATGAATATGATTGGCATGCGAGATGGTTTAAAAAGTACATTTAACGCAGGTGATTATATTTTACCGATATGGAAAGATAGAATTAATGCAAATTCTATTGTAACCACTCCTAATCCGGATGTTATATATGCCATGACTTTCGTTGATCTTAAAAATGGTCCAATGGTACTTGAAGCACCCGCCAACCTTCAGGGATTATTGGATGATATTTGGCATAGACCTATATGTGATATTGGTGCTGCCGGTCCCGACGAAGGGAAAGGAGGTAAATTTTTACTTGTTCCGCCGGGATATAATGAAAAATTACCGGACAACGGTTACTATGTCCAAAAATCTTCAACCTATGGTGTTTTTGTTTTTTTAAGAGGTTTTTTGGTGGATGGAAAAACCGAACCAGCAGTTGAATTATTGGAGCAGACAAGAATATATCCGTATCAAAATGAAAAATCTGCACCTGCAATGCAGTTTCCCAATGCTTCTCCAGTGAAGGCTGATCTGGATTTTAGAAGAGACATTCGATATTTTGAGAGCTTATCAAAATTATTAAATGAGGAATATGAAATTGGTGACGTTCCATCAATGTTGGGATTAGCAGCTGCCATTGGAATAGAAAAAGGCAAGCCGTTTAATCCCGATGAAAGAATGAAGAAAATTTTTAATTCTGCCGCAAATGTTGCATACAAAATGGCGACTGTTATTTCTTATGCTGGACGAGATCCTAATCTTAAATTATGGCCTGACAGACAGTGGGAAACAGTATTCCTAGGCGGAAGTCCGGTGTTTATGGGGGATGACATGCTTTTATGGGATGCCAGGATTGGTTTCTTTCATAAATGTTACTCAACAAGTAATGGTATGGTTGAAGCGATGCCAGGTAAAGGCGCCCAATATATTATGGGATACAGAGATAGTAAAGGTGAGTTTTTAAAAGGTGAAAACTATTATAAATTGCATGTAGAGCCAGGTGTTCCAGCCGAAAACTATTGGTCGCTTGTATATTACGATGCGGATACCCGATCACTCATTGACAATGGCGAATCCATTCCATCTGTTTCATCAAATATTAACCTGAAAACCAATGAAGATGGTTCTGCCGATATTTATTTCGGTCCTACTGCGCCTGATGTGCCCAATGCGAATTGGATTAAAACAGTTCCCGGAAGAGGCTACTTAGGTGGATTTAGGCTTTATAGCCCATCAAAAGATTTTTTTGATAGAAAATGGAAACCCAATGATCTTGAAAGAATAAAATAACATTTGCCAACATATTGTATAAGTAATGGCAGGCGGTGTGCCAAATATCAAGGTTTGTAGCCCGCTCAATCTGCTTAGCGGTTTGACAGGAAACTACCACACAATCTGCCACTACTCATACAATTTACCGTTATGTGTCACTAAAAAATACGAATGAAAAATAAACTCTATAAATTTCTATCAAAACCATATATCGTTGTTTTGGTAATGATTATTGCTCCAATATTATCAATTGCCGATAGAAATTTCGGATATTTTTTTGGTCTTTTTATAGCTTTATTCCTATTGTGGCAAAGTGGCTGGAATTGGAAGAGATTTGGATTTGGAAAAAAGATAAACCTAAGAACTATATTGACAGGATTGATACTTGCAATTGCTATATTCTTTGTAGTTGATATATGTATTCAACCATTCTTAGAAATTTATTTTGGTGAAATTGATTTAAGTTCAATAGATGAAATAAGAGGAGATTTTGCCAGCTTTTTCATTTTATTCTTAGTAATGTGGGTATTTGCAGCATTCGGGGAAGAGTTTTTATTTAGCGGTTATTATATGAAACATTTAGCCGAGTTAATGGGGAATACAGATAATACATGGCTCATTTCAGCTATTATACTATCAGTCTATTTTGGAGTTTCTCATAACTATCAAGGAACCGCGGGGATGATTGCTGTGGGATTGGCAAGCAGCATATACTTCTTTACTTTTTATAGAAATAGGACGAACCTTGCTTTGCTTGTATTTACCCACGGATTCTATGATACGATTGGTTTGACATTAATCTACCAAAATAACGACCGAATTTTTTATGAATGGGCTTCGATATTGATAAATAAGTGAAAAATAAAAACGACACCTGCACTAACCATTACCAAAATTTGAAAAATGAATAGAACATTACAAATATTATTAACTCTTTTGATTTTTACTTCTTGTACCAAAGAGGATATAAATAGTCCGGTTCCAGAGCTTGAAAATTCGACTTTTATTTCTGCTGTCGACATATCGAGCTATCCGGAAATTTTAAATTCAAATCCAACGTTTTATGATTTGGAAGGAAGTCAAAAAGATTTGTTAACTATACTTAAGGGAAATGGAATAAATACGGTTAGATTAAGACTTTGGGTAAATCCGATTAATGAACACTCAGGATTCAATGAAGTAAAGCAGTTTTCCAACACCCTAAAAACTAAGGGTTTTAAAACTTGGTTGACACTTCATTTTTCAGACACTTGGGCAGACCCTGCTCATCAAGAAACCCCAACACAATGGCAAGGAATCAATTTTACTCAATTGAAAGACAGCGTGTATAGCTATACTGAAAAAATTGTGAACGAATTACAACCTGATTATATCCAAATAGGTAATGAAATAAATTCCGGGTTTCTTCATCCGTATGGACATATGTCTAATAATTACGGGCAATTCATAGCACTAATGGATACAGCAATTGCAGCTGTAAGAACAAATACTAATGATACTGAAATAATCTTGCATTTTGCTGGTATTGAAGGTTCTGATTGGTTTTTTGATCAAGTGAGTAGTTTAGATTATGACATTATTGGTTTGTCCTATTATCCAATTTGGCACGGTAAATCCCTAAACAATCTTCAGTCCAAGATGCAGTATTTGAGTGAAACCCATCATAAGAAAATCTTAATTGCAGAAACAGCCTATCCTTTTACACTTGACTGGAATGATTGGACAAATAACATTGTTGGTTTAGACGAACAACTGATTTTACCTGAATATCCGGCAACGATCGAAGGACAGAGAAAATTCATCAATCATATTAAGACCTTAACCAAAGAAGTAGAAAATGGAATAGGATTTTGTTACTGGGGAGCCGAATTAATAGCCTGGAAAGGAAATCAATCTACAGATGCTTCCCCTTGGGAAAATCAAGCATTATTTAATTTTGATAATAAAGCTTTGCCTGTTTTGAGAGAATTTAAAATTGAGTAAAAAT
>CAZWAN010000143.1:1929-3781 GCA_964631875.1 uncultured Flavobacteriaceae bacterium | reverse complement strand
GCAGCGGATTGAAAATCCGCGTGTCGGTGGTTCGATTCCGCCCCTGGGCACCATTATTTTCCGGTCTATTCCGACCCCGCCACGTTCTCAAATAACTTTCGCGCCGTGCTGATCAAAGCCGCGCCCATCGAAATGACGTCTGCCGTCGCCTCTTTGGGCGTTTGAATTGCAGTGGTGACTCCGGTCAAACGAGCTCGTCAACGTTACATAATGAACGTTAATTATTGACAAAGTGTTGCCAAACTGATGAACTCCAGTAGCGGAGTTCAAGTGGTAATGGCCCGGCAGTCCCCGGTGAATAGCGAATTGCGCTTTTGCTTTTACGTAGCCAAAGAGCGCGCCAGGTGCGTCCCGTTTGCGACAAGGAACCAGGAGGCGCGTGGCCCGGGCGAAGGAAGGAGGAAACGTGTCGCGATGAGCAGAGCAGCACGTCAGTCGTACCCAAGTGCGGTCTATTCCATGGATACGATCGATGATTCTGTTGGCAAGATCATTGGAAAATCGGACTGGTTCGAGGTAACGCAAGCCGACACAAATGCCTTCGCAGCTGCGACCCACGACCTGGACCGCAACCATATCGATCCGGATTGGGCGCGGGATCACAGCCCTTTCGGAGGCGCGGTGGCCTTTGGATTCCAGACCCTTTCGCTACTGACCCACCTGGGCAAAATGGCAGGCATCGCTCCCGCAGGGATTTCCGAGGAATACAATTACGGGCTGAATCGCGTCCGCTTTCCGAATCCCGTCAAAGTCGGAACTCGCGTTCGCTGCATTCTGTCGCTCAAGTCGTATCGCAAGAGACCTGACGGGTACGTCGTCATTACCTTTGAGCCGGTCATCGAAATCGAAAGCGAAGACAAGCCCGCACTGGTAGCCGAGTGGCTCGTCATGGTCAGGCCCGAGAATGCTTCCGCCTGACGTGGTATTCGCAGACGGCTTGCCGAACGTCTCGCGCGTTGCGGATTACCTGGAATATTACGCCACGCATACGCCTGGCTCCCCCGCCCTGGTTTTCCAGGGACTGGAAATCAGCTACGGGGAACTTGCGGCCCGCGTGGACGGTTGCGCGCGCAGGCTGTTGGGCGCCGGCATAGCCCATGGCGATATCATCGCGACCCTGTCGAATCCACGACCGGAATTCGTCATCACGTTTCTCGCGGCCGCAAAGATCGGCGCGATCTGGCTCGGACTCAACCCGAAGTACACGCTGAACGAACTTGACTATGTTCTGTGCGACGCCAGGCCAGGACTTGTCTTTTCCGCAGCGGCGGCCGGCGAGCGGGACTATGCCTCGGAGCTTCGGGAAATCTCGAGAAAGAGCGATTCAGGTTACGCGGTGATTGTCGTCGAACCGGAAGAAGACGGCTTGAATAAATCGCTCGAAATCCATGCAAAAGCGTGCTCGCAGGGAGAACTTGAACGCGCATCTGCCCGCGTTTCTCCCGGGGACCCCGCGCTGATCATTTATACGTCCGGCACAACGGGAGACCCAAAGGGCGCCATCCTGCCGCAGGCCGGGCTCGCCCGTTGCGCGCGCATCCAGCATCGCTACTGGGGCGCGTTCACAGGCAAGACGCGCATGATCAACCCTTTTCCGATCAATCACCTGGCCTGTGTCGGTGATGTCTGGTGCCTGATTCTTGCGTCCGGCGGAGCGATGGTCCTGATGGAGCAATTCGATCCCGCGGTCTACCTGCAATACGTAGATCGGCACGGCATCACCGTCATCGGACTGATTCCAACGATGTTCCTGATGCTGTTGGAAAGCCCCGCGTGGCGTGAGACGTCTTTCGAGACGGTGCAGCGCATGGTTTGGGGCGGCGCCGCGGCGCCGGCCGGGCTGATCAGGCAA
>CAZWAN010000143.1:0-1829 GCA_964631875.1 uncultured Flavobacteriaceae bacterium | reverse complement strand
GACGGATTCTACCGGATCACCGGCCGCTTGAAAGAAATGTTCAAATCCGGCGGGTACAACGTTTATCCCCGCGAAATCGAGGTCTGCCTGGAAAATCACCCGGACGTGGAACTGGCCGCTGTAATCAGCGTTCCCGATGCGCTCTACAACGAGGTTGGGACGGCTTTCTGCCAGGTCCGTCCAGGTGCCAACCTGACCGAGGAAGAACTCGAACGGCACTGTCGACAGCAGCTGGCGAACTACAAGGTGCCCAAGCAAATCCACCCGGTCCGGAAACTGCCGATGCTGCCCGTTGGCAAGGTGGACAAAAAGCAGCTCAGGGACAGCATCCAAACCGGGGCTTGAACCGTCATCAACCGCCCCCGCCCGGGCTGCGTAGCTGAAGCATTTCCCGGGTTTCCGCGGGCGTTGCTACCGCTTCACCCTGGGTTTCGACGATCGTGCGCGCCCGTTCCACCAACTGTCCGTTGCTGGCGAACACACCGCGGTCGAGGTAGAGATTGTCCTCGAGGCCCACGCGGACATTGCCCCCGCAGGCGACCGATAACGCCGCCATTTTCATCTGCATGCGGCCCGTACCCATGGCGGTCCACTCCGCCCCCTTTGGCAGCAGGTTGCGCATGTACAGCACGGTTTCGGGGTCGGCCGGCGCGCCCCAGAGTATGCCGAGAACAAACTGGTACAAGGGGGTTCCCTGGCCCAGGCCGTCTTCCACGAGCTTGTTCGCGAACAGCAGGTCACCGGCCTGGAAAACCTCCAGTTCCGGCTTGATGCCCGCTGCCAGATACCGTTCGGCCATGGCCCTGAGCGTGCGCGTCGTATTGAGGTAGACGAACTCAATGGGGCCCTCCACCTGGTTACCGGTGGAAACGTCCAGCGAGGCGATCTCCGGCAGGCAATCCTCCAGGTGCTTCATGCGCTCGTCGACACCGATGACGTCGGATTCAGGAAGGGCGCGGCTCTCGTCCTCGGGGTCCGGCAGCAGAAACGCGCCGAGCCCGCCGGTCAGGTTGATGACGATATCGACGCCGGAGTCGCGAATGCGGTCCACCACTTCGCGAAACAGGGCAGGGTCACGACTGCCTTCGGTGGTCTCGGGATCACGAACGTGCAGGTGCACGATCGAGGCACCGGCTTGCGCCGCTTCGATCGCTGAAGCCGCGATTTCTTTCGGTGTAACCGGGAAGTTCGGGTGTTTTGGATTGAACGGCGCATTTCCGGTCACGGCGCACGTAACGATAACTTTTCTTTTCATGATCAGTGTGTTGCCTTGTGTAAATTGTTGAAGCCGTTTATTTCCACTTGTTCTTGTTTTGTTGAACCCCTTGCCAGGGGTCTCTCGGAATCAGCCTGCCTGTGCAGTTTCCGCGCCCTCGGGATTTGCGTGATGCCCATGGTGAAACCTCGAATGTGCGGATTGATTTCCTGCTTCATGAGTTGAAAACGATTTTTCCGCCGACGACAGTCAGTTCCGGGTAGGTAAGCGGAATGTTCTTCGGATCGATCGTGAAAATGTCCTGGGACAAGACCACCAGGTCGGCCAGTTTCCCGGGCGCAAGGGTTCCCTTTCTCTGCTCCTGGAACTCGGCGAAGGCCGATCCTGCCGTGTAGGCGCGAACGGCTTCTTCCAGCGTCAGGCGCTCTTCCGGGAACCAGGGGCTGTCGGACCCTTCCGCGGTCCGGTTGACCGCGGCGTCCAGGGTCTGCATCGGATCGAGCGGCGCCACGAACCAGTCCGTTCCAAGCGCCAGTTCAACGCCGTTCTCCAGCAGCGTTCTGAACGGATAGCATTGCTCGCATCGCTCGCGGCCGATGCGGTTTTCCAGGAA
>CAZWAN010000142.1:0-4004 GCA_964631875.1 uncultured Flavobacteriaceae bacterium | reverse complement strand
CAAAAAAGGCTGCATCTGTGCAGCCTTTTTTTAACTATTAATTTTACTCAGTACTTAATTCTCAGTACTCAATTCTCAGTACTCAATTCTCAGTACTCAATTCTCAGTACTCAATACTCAATACTAATTACTCATTACAAAGATTCAAGCCAAAAACACCGACTACTGGGTTCGGACCGGCATCGATCCCTAAATTTCCACTAGGTGTGTAAATTTGGAAAGTAACTTCACTATCCCAATCTCCTGAATTGAAAATGAATTCCAAAGTTTCCGTTCCGGCAGGAACATTAACTGTCTGTGATCCACTATCGCCATCGTCAAGTGTGACTTTGGTTTCCACACCGTCTATCACCACAGAAATATACGCTCCGTTCCAGCCGTCACCATAAGAGTCTTGCATGTCAATTTTGTAATCTCCTGAGAATGGAACATCCGGTACACACTGTATGCCGGCATTATACGAAAAAGGAGAAGCATAATAAGATCCCTGAATACCATCTCCCACATCGTCAGAGCTGAATGTCCTTCCGTCTGTCAAGACAAGTTCCAATCTGAAATTAAAGATATCTCCGCCATTGTAATCTCCGTCTTCCAATCCCAAAGCGGCAAGAGCTTCGCCAAAAGTGGTTTGAATATCGGTTACAGGCAAACCGTTCGCACCTGTCTCAAAAACAGATCTGTCGAAGGTGCCCAACAAAACCTCTCCGGTCGAATTGTCGTTTCCTGGAGTTCTGTCTAAAAAGCTGACATACGCATCAACCTTTGACAACAGACCACCTTTTTGAGCATCTTGTTCCTCCACAACAATGTGCCATTTTGAATTCAGGTCGAAGATGTTAAAATCTGAACTGATTCTTTCCAGGGTTCTCAATGTGCCTCCGGTCGAGACCTCATCAAAAACGTCATAGATCGCATTATCGGGATCACTGCAACTTACAATTGCGGCAAGTGACAATGCAACTAAAATGATAAATGATTTAATTTTTCTCATGATTTTTTTCAATTTTTAGTTTGCAATAGGAAATGCAGGAGACGCAGGATTGGTATCCCAGAATACTTGACCCAAAACATTGTCTTTTTGTGTTGCATTTGAATTTGTATTGGCATAGTTAGCCGGATAAAAGAACGAACGGATGAATCCACCCGGATTTAATTCCAAATTGGGTTGTAATTTAGTTGGATAACCTGTTCTTCTGTAAAAATTATAGGCGTCTATACCATTTCCATAAAGTGAGATAAAATATTGGGTTGAAATAACCTCCATTTTATCATCGGCTGCATCAAAAGCATCAGAAATACTGTTGTAATGATCTTCAATATTTTGAGATTCTCTTGGATCAGGGTTAATAGCAAAGGAAGTTACCTTTGTCACAGATTTAGAAAGACCTGACAACATCGCGTCTTTCGCACCTGCCGCATCACCGGCAACCATCTTTAATTCAGCGATCATAAAATCTGTCCAGGATGCCAGCATTACCGGAGTAATTCCATTCCCTCCGTTTCCACCACCATTCTTTAATGGTTTAAATTCACCCGCATCAAAAGCCCCTCCGGCAGGATAAACACCTACAAGGGTTCTTAAAAATCCATCCGGTGGAGTACCATCGGTATTTCCATGATCTCTTCCCCAATATCCTTCTTGCAAACCGCAGAATGGGAAGCCTTCATAATGCAAGGGTGGTACTTCCAATGAACAATCCAAAGTTTCCTGATCCGGATCAGCACCGAATCCTGGTGTAAATTCATTCTGACGATAGAAGTAATAAAATCTTCTTGGGTCGCTGGTATTTAAAAGTGTTGACATAAAAGAAACAGACATGTAATCCCCACCACCTGTAGCAGTGTAACTTGCACTATATCTTGGATGTCTGGTATCCGGTTGAACTTCGTTAGTACCCCAGGTAAATTGGAAATCATCACTATTTGAGGCTATGTAGTTACCTGAATTGACAATGCTCATGAATTGACTTGCCGCACCCTGATCTACCAATCTGGTGCTAATTAAAGCTTTCATCTTTAAAGTATTGGCCGCTTTGATCCATTTGTCCCAGTTTTTATTATAATAGAAATCAATCGCTGGATTTGGCGCAGCCTCGTTTTCGAAATTGGCAACTGCCTGGTCTAACAAAATAAAAACTTCATTGTAGATGCTTTCACCAGAATCTGCTGCAGGGTTAAGGTTATCACCACCCTGTAAAGCTTCACTGTAGGGTACATCTCCGAAAAAATCTACAAGTGTCATCAAAATATAGGCTTTAAAAACCTGTCCCATTCCCACATGTTTGGTAAAACCGGCATCAACTGTTAAGGCATTCATTTTAGAAATATCCTCCATCATTCCTTGATAAGCCGATTGCCATTCATCGTCAAAACTTGCAGGAGAATAAGCATTTTGATAATCTCTACCGACCATGTAATCTACTCTTGTTACTTCAGCACCGACTCTACCAAAATTTTCTACAAACCTTGCAAAATCCTCCTGAATTGCATTCATGAAAAAATCCGGATTTGCCTGGCTTGGTGTCAAGGCATTTGGATTTTCCGTGAGATCCAGCTCAGTCGTTTCACAGGAACTCAAAAAGATCGCTCCTATAACCGACCAAATTTTAATTAATTTAAATATGTTTTTCATAATATACGTTTTTGTTTCTTGATTAGAACGAAGCTTTTACACTTATACCATATTTTTTTGAACTAGGTCCGTTCAAATATTCAAAACCTCGACCATTTCCAATACCTACACCGGCAACGTTTGGATCAAAATTAGAATTTTTCGGAAAATTAGGTGCATTATACCATAGGTTATTCCCTGATAATGTCACACTGAATGCGCCAAATGGTGTCGATTTAAGGTATTTGTTCGGCAATGAATAAGACAATGAAAGTTCCTGTAATCTGTAAACCGTTGCGTCGTAAACCAACATTTCATCCGGTCCGTACAATACGTTATTAAAATAATAAGTAGAGTTGGCCACCATCGTTGTATTAGGCTCTCCCTGAGGATTAACACCCGGTAAGATAAATGAATTCTCTCTGTCTAAATCGTCGTCGTTGATCATCCCTCTACCTAACAAAGTGGCAGGGGTATAAGCATACATATCACCTCCCTGTGTCCAGGTAAATAAGAATCCTAAAGTCCAGTTTTTAAAAGAGAATGAATTTGAGGCGTTAAAAACAAAGTCAGGATTCGCATCACCAATGATGTTATTTCCATTCTTAATGACATAATCACCGGCAGCATTTACTTTCTTATTTCCGTTTTCATCTCTATCAATTGCCGTACCGATCATGGTTCCAATTGATTCACCTTTGATAGCGGCATTTCCTAAATTGGTAAAACCGGCATATACTACGATGTCTGTGTCTAAACCAAGGTCTTTAACGATCGCTTCATTTTTAGTCCAGTTAAAATTCATGTTCCAATTGAATCCGTCATTCTCACTTCTAATGATGTCTACACCCAAGTCAATTTCTATACCATCATTATCTATCTGTCCGATATTTGTTTGTGTGGTCGTGTAACCTGTAGAAGGATCCAAAGGTCTGTCAACGATAAGATCTTTCGTAGTTCTTCTATAAACAGAAGCATCTAAACTTACACGATTTTGAAATAATCTTGCTTCAACACCAAATTCAATTTCGTCAAGTCTTTCCGGCTTCAAATTTGGATTTCCTAATAGAGAACCGGTTGTGTTTGTAACCACATTTACCCCATCCTTTTGGAAATCTTGGGTATCAAGTGTCAAGGTAGACGATACCGGGTATCCTGTTGGGAAGTTCGCTGATGTTCCGTAACCTGCCCTTAACTTTAAGAAGTTAATCGCATTACTTGAACTTAAACCTGCGAAGGTTTTTGTTGGAATCCAGGAAATACTTGCAGATGGATAAAGGATCGAATTGTTTTCACTTGAAAGGTTGGAAACCCAATCCTGTCTTCCTGCTAAGGTTAAATATAACATATCTTGAAAACCTAATTCTGCCTGACCATAAACACCCAAAATATT
>CAZWAN010000141.1:0-4061 GCA_964631875.1 uncultured Flavobacteriaceae bacterium | reverse complement strand
GATCTGCAAACCTACCGTTAATTGGTTCTGAATCATCTGGTAATAGAAATTAAAATTTGATAACCAAAAATCATCTAAAAATTCTCTATTTGAAGTAGTTATATAAACTCTATCCGTATATTGCAAATAATATTTTAACAAAAATTGTTTATATCTTACCTTAAAAAGATTGTTCAGTTTATTCCTGGGTACATAGACCAAATCTTCTTTTAAGTTAAAGTCTTCTGCCTTGACAAAAGTATATTGACTTTCAAAATCAAAATAAAATAATCGGTAATTAAAATTGTATTTTATTTGAAATTCGGTTCCTAACTGACGGCTTTCCTTAACATTTTCCGGGGTCCAGAATGCATTGTCACGAGGAATCCATTGAATCAGGTTTTCACTTTTTATATAAAATCCGGCAAGATCAAAACTGAATCTTTTTAGGTTCCAGGTTGCCCCAATTTCAGAAGTAAAACTGTCTTCAGGTTTTAGATCAGGATTTCCACCCGGATTCCAGAATAGATCATTAAAGGTGGGTAATCTATAATTTGTTCCTGCATTGGCTCTGATATTTAAATTTTTTGAAGCTTTCCATCTGCCATCTATGGCATAGATAAAAGGGATGTCATATAAATTGGATAATCCTTTTTTAAAACTGACATTATAAGTAAATTTATTTTTTATTTGTTGTCCAAAAAGGATGTACAATTCTCCTTTGTTCAAGTTTTCCTCATCCAAATTATCACCCTCAGCATTTGATAATTGTGCGTCAAATCCCGCTCCTATAAACATATTCTTGACCAAAGCGTATGAAAAATCACTGCTGGCGATCATATTTTTGCCAATATTTTCTGTATGCTTATCTAAATGATAATCGTTGTAAAACAAATAATCTTCACTCAAATAAGCCAAATTGGTAGAAAATGAATATCGATCTGATCTACTTTTCCAATTCAATAAAAACCGATTGTTTTTATTTTTTAATTTGGCCCTGCTCAATGCAGTAATTGTTCCGGAAAGATTTCTATCATTGATCACATACGACTGAAATAGTGAAAGCTCATTTTTATCATTGAGCTTTAAACCGATAGTCAAGTGTAAGTCAAAATTTTTATAACTCCCATTTTGATTCCTTTCATCTAAATCAGGAAAAGGATAATCATTCTCACTTTGGTTATAACCAGAAGCGAGTTTAAAAAATAACTTTTCAAAGCTTTGTTCAACTTTAAGATTTGCCGCATAAGTATCAAATTGCCCAATTCCGGCCGAGATACTGAGTTCATCTTCGGCATCAAATTGTATCTCATCCATTAAATTAATAGCGCCGCCAATGGCGCCACTTCCCAGTAAGACGCTGCCACCACCCTTTCTTATTTCTATCAAAGAAGAACTGTTTGTGCCAAGAGTATTAAAATCTGTTTGCCCGTTCAGCGATGAATTTATCGGTACACCATTCCAATATACCGCTGTTTGGGAAGCTGTACTCCCTCTTAGAGAAACAGATGAAACCATTCCTCTTCCATTTTCTTTAAAATAAAAATTTGCCTCATCCCTTAATACATCTTGGAGCGTACCAAATTCATTTTGAAACAAACTATCAGAGATTTGATCAAAGCTGTATCCTGTTTGTAAATTAGGAGAAAATCGGCCAAAAACTAATATTTCCTGCAAGTTATCAGTCAGTTCCTCCTGAGCCAATGCCGAAAAAGATAAAATTAAAAAACAGGTAAAAAAGTATCTAAACATCATATAAATATTTTTCCTCCGAAAATATTTGTTACCGATCTTTTTGGCAGGTTTCCTGGCTTGCGTCTTATTGAATGCCTTCCCTTGCTGTACACAAAGTGACTTTAAGATTTTCAATAAGCACCTTTCGGCTAAGCTTACAGTTGCGGAGACAGCTCTCGATTTAAACGAGATTCCCTCTTAACACTACATCATAACAAGATGCAGTTCACCAAAAATTTCACGACAAATGTACAGAAATAAGCTTGATTTAAGCGGTTTTATTCTTTAATTTGCTACTTGATCTTAAAAAAATAAAGTGAAATATTTCTTGATTATTTTAATGCTTATTTCTTCAGTTGCTTGCTGGAATAACACTAGTTTACCTTCAAATGATAAGATCGCAGACATGGAAAGTTCGATTCGGTATGCTAAAAGTTCGATTCGGTATGCTAAAGGTTTTGACCTTCAAACATTTCATGATATCAGTAAATTAGTGATCAATAGACCTTATCCTAATGCACAAAATCACGAAGTATTTTATTTGGTACCTAAAAACAAAATTTTACCTGATTCCATCCATAATGAAAATGTGATCCGAACACCCATTGAAAGTGTTGTGCCTACTTCTACCACACACATCCCTATGATCGAATTATTTAACATGGAAGATAAAACCGTAGGCTTTCCCCAAACAAATTATATATCTTCCAACAGAACCGCCGAATTAGTAAAAACAGGTAAGATTGCTGAATTAGGAAATATTCAAAACCTTAACTTCGAAATTTTGGTTTCATTAAATCCTGATTTGGTCATTGGTTTCAGTATGAGTGAAAATGACCCTGCTTTTAACCGTTTAAAAGAAACGCATATACCCATTCTTTTCAATGGTGATTGGCTGGAAGAAGACCCCTTAGGCAGAGCAGAATGGCTTAAAGTTTTTGGCGCCTTATTCGACAAAAATCACATGGCAGATAGCATTTTTAATCAAATTGAAAAAGAATATGCAGAGGCTAAAGAAATTGCACTGCAATCTAAAAACAGACCAACTGTACTTTCAGGGATACTATTTGAAGATAAATGGAGCTTACCTGCAGGAGAGAGTTTTATGGCAAACCTTTTTGCGGATTCCAATACAAATTATCTGTGGAAAGAAACAAAAGGAACAGGTTCTTTGGTACTCGCATTAGAAAGTGTTATTGAAAAAGGACATGATTCTGATCTTTGGATTGGCTCGGGAATTTTTACGGACTACAAAACATTGTTAGAAAGTAATAACCATTATAGTACATTCAAGGCTTTTCAAGAAAAAAAGATCTTTAACTTTGCGAAACGAAAAGGAGAGCAAGGAGGTATTTTGTTTTTTGAGTTAGCACCAATCCAACCACAGATTGTATTAAAAGATTTGATTAAAGCTGCTCACCCTGACCTTTTGCCGGATTATATTCCTTATTTTTTGGAACCTTTAGACTAAAAATTATAACTATCAATTCAAAGAAACATACCGGTTACTTTTTTTTGCTGGGATTAGGGCTGTTAATTGCCCTGTTGATCAATCTCAGTTTTGGTTCTGTTTCCATACCTTTTACAGAGATTATGGGAAATCTTTCAGGATATTCATCAGATAAAAACGAATATCACTATATTATAACTCAGTTTCGTCTACCCAAATCTCTTACGGCCATTTTAGTTGGTTCAGGATTAAGTATCTGCGGGTTGCTTATGCAAACCTTGTTTAGAAATCCTTTAGCAGGTCCTTTTGTACTGGGCATTAGTTCCGGTGCAAGTTTAGGGGTGGCTCTGCTCATTTTGGGTGCTTCTGCTTTTGGTGGGATTTTTTTGACTTTATCAGGAAATCAAATGGCCATTGCAATGGCAGGTAGTATTGGGGCCTTGTTGGTTCTCTTTGCCATACTCCTTATCTCCAACCAAATAAGAAATACAATGGCTATTCTTATCATCGGACTCATGTTTGGAAGTTTTAGCGGAGCCCTTATTAGTATCTTGTCTTATTTCAGCTCTGCCGAAAATCTACAGCAATATATGTTTTGGAGCTTTGGCAGTTTAGGTAATACCAACTGGAAATCTCTTGGCGTATTTTTTATCCTTTATGTCATAGGAATAATTATGGTCATACCCACTATCAAATCATTAAATACTTTATTGTTGGGCGAGAATTACGCAAAAAGCCTTGGTTTATCCATTAAAAAAACAAGAAATCAAATACTCATTTTAACCAGCATCATCACCGGTGTAATCACAGCTTTTTCAGGTCCAATTGCGTTTATAGGTTTAGCGGTCCCTCATATTGCAAAACTGTGCTTACAAACCTCCAACCACAAAATATTGAT
>CAZWAN010000140.1:0-4072 GCA_964631875.1 uncultured Flavobacteriaceae bacterium | reverse complement strand
ATCAATTACTTTTGCACATCAAAAAAAATCAGATGCAATCAATCAGAAATATAGCGATCATCGCGCATGTTGATCACGGAAAAACAACCTTAGTTGATAAGATTATCGATCAAGCAAAAATTTTAGACGATAGAAAAGAAAGAACAGATTTGTTATTGGATAGCAATGATCTGGAAAGAGAAAGGGGAATAACCATTTTATCTAAAAATGTTTCAATTGTTTATAACGGAGTCAAAATTAATGTGATTGATACTCCTGGTCACGCCGATTTTGGTGGCGAAGTAGAACGGGTTTTAAAAATGGCTGATGGTGTTCTTTTATTGGTAGATGCATTTGAAGGGCCAATGCCACAGACTCGTTTTGTGTTGGGAAAAGCTTTAGAATTGGGCTTAACACCTATTGTTGTTGTTAACAAAGTTGATAAAGAAAACTGTACACCGGATTTAGTTCATGAAAAGGTTTTTGATTTGATGTTTGCATTAGATGCTACAGAAGAGCAGTTGGAATTTGCGACTATTTATGGTTCTGCAAAAAATGGTTGGATGAGTACTGACTATCAAAAGCCTACAGATAATATTATTCCTTTGCTCGACGCGATCATTGAAAATATACCCGAAGCACCTTACCGAGAGGGTACTCCTCAAATGCAGATCACTTCTTTGGATTTTTCATCTTTCACGGGTAGAATTGCTATAGGAAGGGTGTTTAGAGGAGATTTAGAAGAGAACAAGGATTATATTTTATGTAAATCTAATGGGACTAAGAAAAAAGTAAGAATTAAAGAATTACATACTTTCGAAGGTTTAGGTAGAGCAAAAGTATCTAAGGTTCGAAGTGGAGATATTTGTGCCATAACTGGTTTAGATGATTTTGAAATTGGAGATACTCTGGCGGATTTGGACAACCCTGAAGCTCTTCCAAGAATTGAAGTCGATCAGCCTACCATGAGTATGTTGTTTACTATAAATAATTCTCCGTTTTTTGGGAGGGAGGGGAAATTTGTTACTTCTCGCCATTTAAGAGACAGGTTGTTTAAGGAAACTGAGAAAAACCTTGCACTTAGAGTAAAAGAAACGGGAAGTGAAGATAAGTTTGATGTCTATGGAAGAGGAATTCTGCATTTATCTGTGTTGATTGAAACAATGCGAAGAGAGGGTTATGAACTTCAAGTTGGTCGCCCTCAGGTAATTATGAAAGAAATTGATGGAGTTAAATCTGAACCTTATGAAACATTGGTAATCAATGTTCCCGAAGAATTTGCAAGCAAGGCGATCAATTTAGTAACCTTAAGAAAAGGAGATCTTTTGGTTATGGAACCAAAAGGGGATATGCAGCATTTAGAATTTGATATTCCATCAAGAGGATTGATCGGGTTAAGAAATAAGATTTTAACAGCTACTCAAGGTGAGGCCATCATCAATCATAGATTAAGAGGTTACGATGCAACCAAAGGCGAATTTAATGAGGTGACTAATGGCGCAATTGTTTCTTCAGAAACAGGAAAAGCTACGGGTTATGCAATAGATCGATTACAAGATAGGGGCAAATTCTTCATTGATCCGAATCAGGAAATTTATAAAGGCCAGGTAGTAGGAGAAAACAACCGTCAGGATGATATGGGCGTTAATCTTATTAAAGGAAAAAAGCTCACCAACGTTAGGGCGTCCGGCTCTGATGAAGGTTTGAAGATCGCTCCTAAAATTGAGTTTTCTTTAGAGGAATGTCTTGAATATATTCGCGAAGATGAATACTTGGAGGTAACACCAGTAAGTTTAAGAATGCGTAAAATTAATTTCGTCTAAAATTTTAAGGTTTTGTTAATTCGGTTTTAAGAAAGGATCAAAACCGTTATAAATTGTAAATTGTGAAAAATTTGTTTTAATATGAAATTGAAATTATTGTTTATATTTTTATTTGCACTGCTGATGATTTCCTGCAGCGATGATGACGATGATAAAAAGCACGATCCAGTCGCTCAAGCCTTGATTGATGATGAATTGTTGGTTGTTTTTTTGCAGTCACATTATTTAACAGATGATTATAAAATAGATAGTATCCGTAATGGGGAAACTCCTTTATATTCTCAGGTAGATATAGAAAATCTAGTCTATAATGAAATAGATTACAAGCTCTATTATTATATTCATAAACAAGGAGTTGGAATAAATCCTACCATGAATGATTCGATTCAAATTTTATATCAGGGCTTTACCCTTGATAGTGTTAAATTTGATCAAAACTTAAGCTTTCCAAGTTATAAATCGTGGTTTCATTTACCTAATTTGATTGCAGGTTGGCGATATGGAATCCCCAAGTATAAATCGGGTACAAAGGTGATTTATCCTGATGAATCCTTTGGTTATGAAAATACGGGTTCCGGAATTATATTTATGCCCTCAGGTCTTGCTTATGGGGAGAATGGATCAGCAAATATTCCTTCTAATGCACCCATTTACTTTTTTATTGATTTGGGGAATGTAATTAGGGCAGATGCCGATAATGATGGGGTTGTCAATAATGATGAGGATGTAGATAGAAACGGCGATGTTACCAATGATGACACAGATGGTGATTTGGTTCCCAATTATTTAGATTTGGATGATGATGGTGATGGCATAAGGACCGTTCTTGAAGATATAGATGGAGATGGAAATCCAAGTAACGATGATACTGATAAGGATGGTATTCCGAATTATTTAGACGAAGATGATGATAATGACGGTAGAAAGACCAGTAAAGAGGATAATAATTTTAACTCTAATTGGGATGATGATGACAAAGATGGTGATGGTATACCAGATTATTTAGACCCTGATAATTAATAGAAAGGCCCGTTTTTCGGGCCTTTTTTATTTGTCATACGTGTATTTAAATTTTGAAAGGTCAGGGGAGTTTTCTCTTATTCTGTTAAGTTCATAACGGTAAAATGCTCTTCCAAGAACACCCATAAAAGGCCAAGCGGTTTCCTCATATTCGTATTTTCCATCGTTTAATGTTTCATTTTTGTTGGTATATATAACGACAGTTAAAGCAAATTCTATATTATTTTTGAGATCAATGATATAGGCGTTGTCAATCGTAAAACCATAAGCATCACCAATTTTATTAAATATTCTGATATAGTCAGGAATAGGAGTCTTATTTTTGTCACCAAACATGAGAAACTTACAAAAATTATCAGGTAATTCACTGTAATCAGGAGTTGTTGTTTCTCTTGGTAGCTGAGACATATACTGATACAAGAACTGATAATCAGATTCTGAAAGCTCAAATTGTTCAGACTTACTAAATTCTTGAGGAAATATTAGTCTTAACAACAATTTATGAAGGTTCGATAGCGAAACGGCATTTTTTTCTTTAAAATTCATTGGTCTTTCTATGAGCTCATCTCCCTGAATATATGCCTTTCCTAAAAGGATATCGCTTTGATTTGTGTAATCTCCTGTGCTGAATTGTCCTTCTTGTGTAAAAAGTAATTCTTTCGAATCACTATCAATTAACCTTACTTGATTGGTATGTTTATTTTCATCCTGTGACATAGAAATTGACAACCTATGGGTAAGTCTAACTTCGTCAAATCCTTTGGATTTTAATTTTTCGTTCAAAGATTCCTGGCCAATCAATTCATATAATCTATTAAACGCATCGTTGTCGCTGGCAACAAGAATTTTTTTAATATAATGAGCAATAGAGGGTAAGCCATTTTTTGAGCTTGAATCCACTTTGACAGAGGTTTGGCCTTTAAATATGCTATCAGTAAGCATGATGTCAAATTTATCTAGCGCTGTAATATTTAGTAGGTTTATTTTTTCAAGAGCCAGGGCTGAGGTGAACAATTTAACCGTACTAGCAGGATAGAAATATTCATTTAAATCAGTTCTATAATGATAAGTTTGGAAACTCGGTTTGTTATCCTTATCCCTATTTATCTGTGTGTAAATAATCTGCAACTTATATCTTTCCGGATTTTCAATGATATCTATTCCTAATGAATCTTGATTCACAAGTAAAAAATTTTGTATAAAATGATTATTCCCAATTTGAGCAAAAGAGAACTGAATTAAAAAGAGAG
>CAZWAN010000139.1:0-4125 GCA_964631875.1 uncultured Flavobacteriaceae bacterium | reverse complement strand
GCTCGTTCCTACCTGCTCTCTGCCTAACAGAAGGGCTTTATTTATTGACCCATGAAAGTTTTAATTATATTTCTTTCCCTCCCTTTAGGAGGGGTGGTACGAAGTACCGGGGCGGTTAATCGTTTTGGCAGGGGTGGCTGCAAGATTGGGTGGTTATCAAATATGTAGTTTTATTTTTGAACTGCCGAAAGGCTTAGGGAAACTTTGTCCAACTTATGGTAAATACCAATGTGACAAGCCTTTATTTAAGGTCAAGTTGATCAATTCGGTTACCAATTGTAATCTTTTTCATTTCTTGCTCTAAGGTTTTGAATTCGCTCTTTTGAACAGATTTGATTTGCTCGCCTTTTCTTAAAAGATGTATTTCATCGCAAGTGTTGCTCAGCGTTGAAAAAATATGTGATGAAATCAATACTGTTTTACTAAGCTCTTTTAGCTTCAAAATTATTTCTGTCAATATGATATTACTTTGAATATCAACCCCATTAAAAGGTTCGTCAAGGATGAAATATTCGTTTTCTTGAAGAAGAATAGCAGTTATAGCCAATTTCTTTTTCATACCTGTTGAGTAGGTAGAAGCATACTTATTTAGGGGCAAGTCGAAAATATTTTTTTTGTCAATTTCTACATTGGTCTTCCCCCGTGCGTTGCAAAGTAGCCTTATATATTCTGTACCCGTCATCTTTGAGAAAAAGAAAGGATCTGTCAAGAGTAAGCCTAATTGATTTTTTAAAGGTGTAATGTCGGAAATTATTTCTCCGGTATAGCTCTCTAAACCTGCAATACATCTAAACAGGGTTGTTTTTCCGGCTCCGTTTTCACCGACAATTCCATAAACATTTCCTTTTGAAAACTCCATTGAAATATTTTTCAATACTTCATTATTTCCGTAATTTTTGCACAGGGCATTAATTTTAATCATTTAATATATTTTTTAACCTACGGATAGACTTTGTATAAAAAAATGGAATGATGGCCAATAACAATGGCGGAAAATAAAGGCTAATTGCAATGACAATTCCTTCTGGTAAGTTCATTTCTTTCGGATAGGTGCTATACTTCGCAAGAATTATAGTCCAAAGAAACAAAAGCCCAATCAGGAAAAAGAGCAAGATCAATTCAAACTCAGTGGGATAAAATATGAACAGACAAATTAGGATTGGGGCAGTTAAAAGCGCAACGTTTTTTGATGCACTGACTATTTTATTTTTCAGAAATGTCTTTGGTGTATCTGAGTGGATCCAAACATAGTATTCTTGCTCAGGTTTAGTATAGTAACTTAAAGTGATTAAAAAAACCAATGAGAATGCGAAAATTCCCAGATTAATATTGTCAACCTGTATGGCAATACCCGTCAAAAAATAGGCAAATAGTAATAGGAAAAAGGTCTTTCTAAATCCTGTTGAGAACTCAAATGGTCGTTTTGAAAATGGCGTTGGAAGTGTTAGATCAAAATTGGGATGAAAAGAGAATAAGGCAAGAATCATCGAACACAACAACAGAATTGTGGCTTCAAAGAGGAGATTTTTGTATAATAAAATTGAAACAAAAGGTATACATAGGATTAAGTTCTCTAAAATCCTTATTTTCTTTTTTGTTTTATCCCCAAAAGTTGACAATAAAAAATCTGTTCTGTTTTTTTCAGCAGTTTTGAATTGTAAACTAAGGCAAATTAGTATAATGAAGTATTTTGCAAATTCTGTCTTTTGAAAAAGGTATTCAGACAAAAGAATGATTGCTGCTAAGCCCAGAAGAAATCCTATAAGAGGGTCGATGCCCGCTTCCTTCAATTTACGGTTTGTCATTACGAACAACAATTTAAAGTAGTCTTTCATTTTATACGGGCTGATGATGGCTTGTAATTCACTATAGGGTTACTAAAATAGTTTTTATCTGTTAAAAATATTGGTGTATTTTATTTTTATTATGCTGGATGTTAATGTAAATTGGATAGTGCTAAAATACTCTATAGGTCAAATCTTCAATCTGACTCCGTCGAATTTCAATTCGTGTAGTAGGGGGTATACTTAAAACAACCGAGTAAACAAGTAAGCATTAAAACAAAACACATGCGGATTTAAGGTCCAAACCGTGATGCTTATTTGAGAAGTATTTTTGTTTTTGAATTAGGCTTGGATTTTGATTTAACTGCGCTGAATGTCTGATGTCGTTCGGTGGCGGGGGCGAAATAAACAGTGCATAATGAATGAGTAGCACCTGTTTAATTTATCCTAGAAAATAAAGACCATCATTCAAACATTTTTTGGCTTCACTAAGGTTTATTCCAAACCCACTACTTTCGAAAATTTTTCTCGAATTTGATGGCAACGGAGGCAGCGAGGATAAAATTGTTGTTGGCCGTACCATTTTCGGTTTCAAATATAGCGTCTTTGCTATGCAGCCAGCGTCCTTCCATCCGACAAACGATGTTTTTGTTGGGCGCATGATCCAGATTCAACGAAAATCCCGTGGTCCGGAACCCGTTTATCGCATCGGTTGGGATGATGATCCCGGTCTTATCCTGATAATATTCGGCTCTCAGAGCAGTTTTCCAGGAATGGTTAAGGATATATTGCCCTATGATTACAGGGCTTAACCAGTGGTCGTAATCAGCGCTTCCTTTTTCTCTTTGCTGAAATCCTGTATCAAAACCCGCGATCAATTCAAACTTTTCGGTAAGTTTAAAAATACCATAGAGGTTGTTAAAGTAACGCATCCTTCGGGTACTGTCAGGATCGTCTGTTCCCACAAAGGTACTCCAGTTAAGGGTGAGGTTTGCAGTTGGATGAAAATTGACCTGGGTTCCGAAGGAGGGCAAGGAATTCCCTTCCAGTCTCTGGATTCGTTGCCAACCATTGACCATCAGTCCGGCAAATTCCCATTGATCATTGGGCCGGAAGGAGACTTTTGCTCCTGTCAAAAAGTAAGGCGAATTTTCTGCCGGAAGCGAACGTGTCAGGGTCAGATTGTCCATGGAGATGGCACTCTCGAAACCTATATGAGAGGGCAAGACCCCAACATCCAACCAGAGGCTGTTCTTCTTGTTCAAGGCAATTCCAATGTTCGCTTCAAAGATGTTCTTTAAAACCCCGGGTTCAGCCGCATAATTGTCGTTTGCATAGGTACCGGTTTGCAAACCGATGCGCGCACGGTATTTCGCGTGATCCAATCCAAAACTAAGCAATCCTAAATTAAGGTTGAACTCGTTGTGTCGGTTGTGGTTGTATAAAAAGGGCTGCCTTTGGGTTCCCTGCGGCCGGTTAAAATCGTACACATAAAATACATCGGCGAATCCCATAAAGTGCAGCTCCGGTTTTCCCTGCCAGGGATCTCCTTTTTGCGCCCAAAGTTGGGGACCCAATAAACAAATCATGGTGATTAAAGTATGCTGTAAGATCGTTTTGGTCTGCAATGCCTATAATTTTACAACGAAGTTATGGAAAATTCGAAGATCGGGAATTTTTGTCATTTTTCCTGATTATAAAAAAACACCCCAGCAATTTGAGTGACTCTTCGTCAAAAAGTCCATTGTAGTTCATCCAATTGATTAAGATCCGTATTCCAAATGGGTAACTTTAAGGAATATTCTAATGGCTTGTCGGCTGAAATTAAATTGTCTTGATAAAATCCTTAACTATTTGTTAGTTATAATCTATATGGTCTGCTTGCTTTCCGGACATTAAAACCTGATTAAACAGCATGTTTACTTGCCTTGAATTTACATGTGACCCCACAAATTTCTTTAGGCAGAAATGGGTTTGTCACCGAAGAAGAATTTTGAATTTTTCTCTGAATTAGTGCCGGGGATATCCAGGCTTTTTTACTCCTCGCAGTTGATTAAGATGCGTATACCCAGAATCATTGCACAAATGAATTGATTTTTTTAAAAGTATTTAAATTTTTAAATCAAGACCATTAGGCGATGCCTAAACTTGCCATTTCAAAAAAAAACGAGTACTTTCATCTTGCTGAACAGACTCAGATTCCTAAAAAATAACTGATCATAAATACCAAAAAGGCAATAAAAGATACCGGGAAACCAGATGAAAAAAAACACATTAGTCAAATTCAGATCGGTGAAATCGGAGAATATATCATCAAAAGCAGCCGGCAACGAAAGATTCT
>CAZWAN010000138.1:0-4153 GCA_964631875.1 uncultured Flavobacteriaceae bacterium | reverse complement strand
ATCATATGTGAGTGTTTTTTTTTGTTGATTCATGATTATACGATTATAACGAAAAGATGAATATGGTATAACGGTCAGTATAGAGGGCGTTTTAATGCCCTTTATACATTGTTTTGTGCAGTTTTTATAATTTTTCAATTCTCATATCATCAATCCAAAATGTTCCTGGTTGTAAGATATTCAATTGCATACGTAACCATCTATCTTTAGGTACATCAATTTCATATTCAAGTTTTTCCCAGGTATTTATATCTTCATCACTTTCAATTAATGTTCTCATATCTCCACCCTTAGATTCTACACCTCCAGCAGTTATTATGAACTTGGAACCATCATTTTTAATCCAAAAGCTCAATTTATAACGAGCTTTTCCATTGTATTTACCTACTTCGAAGAATTCATTTGTAAAACCAGGTGAATGCCAACCACCAATTTCTTCACAATCTTTGACATCAAATCTTAATGACTGTTCACCTTCCTTAAAATCATTTTTGTCAAGAATTATTTCAAAATCAGCGTTTGGGACAGTATTTGAAGTGTACATTAACCAATTAACAGGTAATCCGTTTTTTGATACTTCAAAACCTCCGTTTAGACCAGCAGAGTTGTCTCTAATGTGTTCACTCATCTGATTGCAAGCATTCAGTATGATTGTTAACCCAATAACACAGGTTAGCTGAATTTTCGACTTTGTCTTCATATCTGATTTTATTCTCTTGTGTCTCGTCCTAAAATACGGCTACAGGTTAATAATTATCCCGATAGTTATCGGGATTAAGCTGCATTTTGATGCACGTGATTAGGTGTTTTAAAATCTAAAGATAAGTGAAATCTTATCCCGTTGGTTTGTTTTATCGATTATGTTGTTTCCTTGTTTCATTTTCCTTGCGGAGACGGATTGAAGCTATTGCTTATACCCGTTGTTGTAAGGCGTTATTTATTCGGTTCGTAAATTCAATTTTATTGTCAATGTGAAATGCTAAATTCTTATATTTTCGTTTAATTCCATATAGTCCAATTAATGTGTTTTCCTCCTTTAATCGGATAACCATATTATGGCTTTCTAATTCACCTAAAAATGAAAGTTTTCGAGTTTCTTTGTTCAATTCTATATCTTTTGACGTGATTTCAATGCTATCAATGTTTTCTAAATCAATAGTTGTTTCGTTCATAATTCCATATCGAAGGTACAGTTTGTTGTTTTCAATTGATATTGGTCTTTTTAGCATTGATTTTACAAATCCGAAAATTTGAATACCAGAGTAAATACTTAAACAAGTCATAATCCAAGCAACTCTAGTATTCCATTTTGCCAATAAAATGTGAATTGTTACAGTTTCTATACCTACAATAAAAATAATTGCAATCAATAATGTAACAGTTCCGCTGTCTTTGTGGTAAGTAAACTCATTTTCTCTTAATTTTCTTTTTCTCCAATTGATAAGCCCATAATAGAAAACGGCAATTTCGGTTACTACAGGAATTACTAAACCTTTTGGAAGTATTTCATAGCAAGTATTTTTTAAAGTTGTGAAAAAATCAAACGATTCAGTTTTGTTTTGTTTATATCGTATAATGCCTTTCCGAACATTGAAGATAACAAACGATAAAATTGATAGTTCCACAATAGGAAGTACCCAAGTCTTAAAAAGATTGAGGTAATATTGATTTTCAGCTGGAAGTATAAACGAACAAATAATAATACCGACTATTAGAAATGGTACTACTGTTGTTTTAGGAATCTTTGTTTTTCTGATTAGTAGAAAATATACAAATGGTACGGTCAACAATAAATCAAATGTAATTCCAATTGATAGAATGCTCGGATTTGCATTAAAAATCGTTGATTTCGAAATTAACACCATCATTCCGATTATTATTAACGGTATTCCGAATATTATTAGATTTTTTTGAAGGTTAAATGTCTTGTTCATTGGTCTGTTTTAATGCCTTACGGTTTGGGTATGAGCAGTGCTCACACGAGTTGGGTTGTTTTATTGTTTGACCTGCCTTTTGGCAGGTTGGTTTCTACTTTATTTTTCACATTTCCTTACAGAGAATGAACAGAGCATTGGTTATACCCGTTGTTGTGGCTAGTTTTCCCTAAGAGGTATTTTAACTAAATCTTTCAAACTATTTCCATCATACTCTATGACAGTCAGCATGTTAATTCGGCCACGTATTGAAAATGACGTTGCATTCCATTGGTCAGCCCAACGTTTAACTTTCAGTACTTCTTTTGAGTTTGCTATTCCAATATGTGGTATGAAATCGATGTCTAGTCGCAGTTCATTGAACAAGCGATCACTGTAGAGCTTATCGTGCAGCTTAACAATTTGACTGTGGCCTTCATCAGGAACCAATAATAAATGGAAGTAATCAATAAAGGAATCTTTGTTTACACATGCACATTTGAGGTCAAAATCGAAACTTTTGAATCCTCTAGCTTTGTCTTCAATTTCTTTTAAAAATGTTTTTTGTTGAAATGAGTCTGTTGGAAAAACGAAGGCAAAATGAGGATCAACAATCTGGTAATATAACTCATCATTTGTTTTACGAAACTCTTGAATTAGATTGTAATCCGCAATACTTATCGAAGGATATGCTAATACTCCTAAAGCCATTTTTTAGTTGTTGATTCTATAATTAGCCACAACGGTCTCGGCTATGAGTAGTTGCGTGGGTTTCCACTTAACTTTGTAAGTACACACCAAACTGAAAATCTGCGGGGATTTTCAGAAGTAGGTGAGAACAAGCAATTACTTATAGCCATGGTTGTGCTTAGTACTTTAATTTTAGGCTTTTATATCTTTAAAATTAAAATACGAATCTAAAATTTCGTTGTACAAAGCAACTCCATTATCCGAGTTGGTCATAATTATTATACCACTTCTTTTCTTATAAAAATCTACCATCATACATCTGTAACCTCCTGGATTAGAACCTGGATGAAAATAAAATGCATTATCATCTTCACCTCTTACTGTGACACCTAATCCCCACCAATTCTTCTCGGTCCATTGTACGGATGGTTTCAGCATTTCTATTGCATCTGAGTTTAGTATTAATGGGTTTTTAAAATTATGATAGGCATCTTCTATGGCAACACAAAATTTAGCTAAATCTGAAGGCGTTGTCCAGAGTCCGGCACCAGCAGATTCAGGGTAAACCAACCAACCTTCAGGATGAACAACTCCCTCTTTGTCGTGGGCGTAACTTATGTTTCTTTCAGGAAACAAATCGTAAGAGCTATGGGTCATTTTAAGAGGTTCGAAGATCTCTTTTTTCATAAACTCACTATAGCTCATTCCGGATACATCTTCAATCAATTGTCCCAATATTGTATAACCTCCTCCGGAATACAAAAATTTAGTTCCTGGTAAAGTGTCTAATTTAACTTTTTCGTTATTGGCTTCTCCGTTTAGAATTTGAAGGCTAGAAGGCATGGTGATTGATTTCGAATATCCATAAAAGCCTGGTACATTAATACCGGCCGAATGGTCTAGCAATCTTCTTATCGTCACTTTTTCAGTTCCAGAAAATTCGTCGTAATTGACTTTCCAATTTTTTAAATATTGATTAACATCTGTATCAATACCCAATTTATACTTTTCTACTAATATGAAAATACCTAAGGCTGTAACAGCTTTGCTTATAGATGCCGCTTGAAATTTGGTGTTTAAATCTACTTTGTCTAGTGTGCCATTTTTAAGAACTCCATATGCCTTGCACCATACCAATTCACCCTCTTCAAAAATAGCTACACTTGCTCCCGGAACTTTATGAAAATCCAATCTTTTCTGTATAGATTGCCCAACTACTGTAGAGTCTGCTTCTTTTTGAATATTTAGTCCATGTTCAAATTTAGTAAAGTCTTTGGTAGATGTTTGTTCAATAACTCTACTTGTTTTACAACTAATTACAGTTGCAATTAGAAATATAATTGGAAGAAGTCTTTGCATCATCATTTGTTTTGTATTACCCACAACGGTTAGTATATGAAAAGTAGGCGATTTCGAAGCACCAAATTTTCAGTTAAGCAGAAAGTTTGATTCGAGCCCAAAGCCTTGTTTTTATTAGTGTTTAGCCTATTTTTTATATACATCCTAAGTTTACAATTTCTAACTTGTTAATTATTAATTCAAAGAACGAA
>CAZWAN010000137.1:0-4166 GCA_964631875.1 uncultured Flavobacteriaceae bacterium | reverse complement strand
AAACAAGTGTTTAGCAATCATTACTAGTTTTAATTTTGAGCTTAAAAATTTTATGAAGTAGCGTACGGAAATTAATTGTGATGGGTTTGCATTTCGACACCAAATCCAACCTCCTCGAGATAAGCTCTTTTAGTTTTTCTTAATTTTTCAAAAAAATGCTTATTTTCCTTTAAAAGTCGATTATTTTGAAATTGAACAAATCTTCCCTGGGCATGAATACTTAAGGAATCAGTTTTATAAATCACCAATTGATAAAAAGGAATGGCCCAACTGTAGTTGTAAAGCCCTTTTGTAATATGAAGTAAAATACCTTTTGGCCGAAGCTCAATACTTCCATAATTTATGCTTGAAGCAAAATTCATCACGTGATGTAAGTTTGGACTCACTTTTTGAATCACCATTCTTCCAGAACCAATTCCACCCATTTTTAAAGATTTCCAAAATGAAAAAGATTTACCCAACATTTGGTTAAAAATTTCGTCATTATCCTTATTCGTATGAGTTGTGTTAAGTACCATTTCTTTTATTCAAATAATGTTTTGTCAAGCCAAATATTCTGATATTTCTGCACTGGATCATATCGTTGAGCCTGTAATGATATATCGAAAGTTCTATTTCTTGGGTCATTACCGACACCGGCAACGTACATCCAATTTCCATAATTACTGTGAACATCATAGTCTAATAACATAGATTCGAAATAGGAGGCACCAATCCGCCAATCAAGACCTAAAGTTTTAGCAAAAAATGAAGCTACATTCTGTCTTCCCCTATTACTCATCCAACCTGTTCTTTTTAATTCGATCATATTGGCATTTACAAATGGCTCAACCGTTTCTCCATCAATCCATTGCTGAACCAGTTGACTATCTTTTTGCCAATTTTTCCTTTTTTTTCTTATTCCCTTAGGTGAAAATATGGCTGAGCCATGTTTCATTGAAACATATTTGAAATAATCCCTCCACATCAATTCAAAAATAAGCCAATAAGTTGATTGATTTAATATATATTTTTTTTCAAACGCTTTTACGGCCCAATAAATGGTTCTCGGAGAAATACTTCCATTCGCAAGCCAAGCAGATAGTTTGGAACTATAATCCACTCCTATTAAGTTGTTTCTTGTTTCTTTATACTTTCCTAATTTACCGGTTTCAAAAAAATAATGCTTTATTCTGTTCAGACCATGTTCTTCACCTCCCTTAAATGGAAATGCAGTTTTGAAAGAGCTCAAAGGCTGTTCAAATCCTAAATCTTCTAATTTTGGTAAATTAGTATCAATTTCAACTAAATTACTTTTTGGTAAATGTTCAGGAAGCTCTAGCGTTGGTCTTATCTTGCTGTATTTTTCTATGTTCTTTCTGAAATCAGTAAATACATCAGGAATTTGTTCTATTCCCATAATCAATTCGTCAGGATGTATCAAGAATTGGTCGAACGAAGAAACCATGGTTACTTCCTTGTTGTCAATACTTTTTCTTACTCCGTCCTCTACTCTTATTTCTTCAGTGGTCCACTCTTTCTGGTAATAAATGTGTGTAATCCCATATTTTTGTTGAAGATTGGGAATAATTTTTTCAGGTTTACCCTGATAAACCAATAAGGAGATATGGATACGATTTAAATTCTCTTTAAGGTTGGAAAGTGACTCTAAAAGAAATTTAGTTCTAAATACATTTGTTTTAATAAAACCAAAAGAGCTCTTTTTAAAATGTCTGGGGTCCAAACAGTATAGCCCTATCACTTTTTGAGCATTTTCAATCGCACCATGAAGAGAAAATTGATCTTGTATTCTCAGATCATTTCTGAACCAAACTAGAGCTATTTTTTCTTTTGTCTTCTGCATCGCTCACTACAATATTTCACTTCATTCCAGTTTTTCTCCCACTTTTTCCTCCAGCTAAAAGACAAGCCACAAATCGTACATGTTTTAGTTGCCAGATTTAACTTGGTATGCATAAAAATTAACTTACCAATCGCTCTACTTCAATCTCATGAGACCATATATTAAAATTACCAATTTGAATATGATCCGATTTGAGATCATGCATGAGGTTATATAGTCCAAAAAAAGTCCGATTGATATATATAAAATGTTTAGATCCTCTATTGCCATTCATGTTTTTTACCTCTGTACTTTTGGCATATTTTGCTCCTAGTTCGGCGATTTTATTAAAGAAAACATCATCTGAAAAATCAAAACTTTCCTTGTGAAACGGTTTGGTAAAAAGTAACATCATCTCATGAAAAACCGAGCTAAAAAAGTCTATTTCAGTTTTCGTGTCATCGGGTCTTAGAATTTCCAATTCGTATAATTTTTCTTGAAATAGCCCCTTATTATTCAAAATTTCAAGTTTTGCCAATTCAAAGTAAGGTTTATAAAAATCTTCGGGAATCTCTTTGACACAACCAAAATCAAGAGCAATCAATTCTCGTTTCTCGCTTACCAAAAAATTACCGGGATGAGGATCTGCATGAACTTTTTTAAGCTGATGAATTTGAAACATATAAAAATCCCATAAAGCCTGACCAATTTTATTTCTAACGTCGCTCGATTCATTCCAAACATCAAACTCAGAAAGGTGAACCCCAGACATCCAATCCATTGTCAAAATTCTCTCTGAGGAATATTTCTTGTAATAATTAGGAAATCTGAGATTACTAATATGCCCACAAGCCCTAGCAATTTCTTGACTTTGCTCTAATTCCAGGATATAGTTGGTTTCCTCTTTTAATTTATTTTCAACTTCTAAGAAATATCGGTCAGACCCTTCACCTTTAATATTAAACATTTTCATTGCAATCGGTTTGACCAAGGTTAAATCTGAAGAGATACTTTCTGCCACGCCAGGATATTGAATCTTAACTGCAAGTTTCTTGTTATTTAACTCTGCCATGTGCACCTGACCAATACTTGCGGCATTGACCGACTCTAAATCAAAACGATCAAAAATCTCATTTGGACTTTTACCAAAATACTTTTTAAAGGTTTTAACAACTAAAGGAGCCGATAAAGGTGGTACAGAAAACTGAGATAAAGAAAACTTTTCTACATAAGCTCTTGGAAGAATATTCTTTTCCATGCTCAACATTTGAGCAACTTTTAGAGCACTCCCCTTTAATTTTTTGAGGCTGTCGTAAATGTCTTCTGCATTATTCTCGTCTAATCGCTGCTTTGCAACTTCTTCAGAACTTACTAATTTATCACCGTAATATTTTAAATAATTAACGCCAACCTTTGCACCCGTAGTTACGAGTTTTGAAGCCCTTTGAATTTTAGTGATTGGAATTTTATCTATTGATTTCACGCTTTGAAGTTTAATTTTTCTTTCACTAAAAATTTTCCTAAATCCAGAATACTCTGCAATGGTTTTACGGAAAGTAAATCGAAAGTAGCATGGACTGATTTTTCAATAAAAATATCCGTTTTTTCAAAACTTGCCGATGAGTCATCTAACCAAAATTTTAACGTGAGCAAAAGTTGAATCCAAGCTCCTTCTTCAACAGATTTCCGTTGGATCTGATTTATTTTTTCTTGTTTTAGATCTATTAGATCCCATTCTAAGTGACTGATGAAATCTTTGAATGTAGAACGCATTGAACTTAACTTTTTTAAGCCTTGAAGTCGATTTGACTCATTACCTAAACAAGCTACAACATAACTGCGATTAGCCTTTAAAACTTCAAAAAAAGTATAATAAAATGTCAAAAGTTTATTTCTTGTATCGAAAACAGGATATTCATCACTTTGCTCGATAAGATCAATAGAACTTTGTAAGAAAGTATGAAAAATATCTTCTTCTAATGCGTCAAAATTTCCATAGAAATTATAGAAATCAGTTTCAGTAAACTGATGAGCTTTTGCAAAAGCATAAACTGATGCGGGTCTACCATCTTCCAAAACAGTTTCCATATACTTAGATACGATCTCGTCTTTCGTTATTGACTTCTTTTTTGCCATAAATATATTTTTGAGTAAAGATACAAAAATATTTATTTTTGTTTAACTTTTATCTTTTTTTCTTAAACAATATATTTTCAACAAGACAACCTATATTTCTACCTTCTTAGTTACAAAATAAAAAGCCCTGATTTTAATATAAATCAGGGCTTTTTTGTAAAAATAAATTTGTGTTCGAAATAATACTACATATCAAACTAAATTCGAT
>CAZWAN010000136.1:0-4249 GCA_964631875.1 uncultured Flavobacteriaceae bacterium | reverse complement strand
AAAAATTGTCTTTGTCATATAACGATAATGAATAACTAAAGAAGTTTTGTTTAAAGGTTAAAATTATCAACATTTCATCTAAATAAGGAAACTTTTTATAAAGAATTTGAATTATGAACAAGAATTATCTAATAAATGATATAATTTCTAGGCTCGACTGATAAAAATCATATAATTAAAGATTTGAGATATATATTTTTGAGTAAAATAAATGTAGAGTAATAAAAAGTATCAATGTTCATCCATTTTCAAATTTGCTCTTTACTAAAGTCACTAAATAGATAGAAACCTTAAATGACATCTAATATACACATCGTAGGTTTATCAAAGCATTGTGCCAAAACAATATTGAGCGTTATCGAAAATGCTGCTTCGAGTGAAAAAGTGCATACCAATCAATTTGAGGTATATGACGACAATCATGAAGTAATTCCATGTTTAAAAGCAATAAGTGTATATGATGAAGGGGGCTCTAAAGATCCTTCTTCAAAAGATATAGTGGATGTATTTATAACTTCCGCACCTATAGACTGCGAAAATGCATTAAATTTTCTCAACGAAAATAGTTGGCTGATTTCAGATGCCAATGCATTTGAAGATTTAATAAACCACCCCGAAAAAGTGGATATGTTCAAAAAAATTAAATCCCACGATAGACATATCATGATTTCGGCTCAAGAAATTGCTTCTCATCAGGGCGATGATCGTGTTTGCGGTTTAGTATTGCTGGGAGCAGCTTCAAAACTTATTCCTATTAGCGAATCAAGTTTGGTGAAAGCTATCTATAAAATTCTTCTAGATAAAAAAGAATCTATAATTAAATCAAATATAGAGGCATTTAGAAAAGGAAAAAAAGCCTCAGAAGAATACCTCGATTCAGATTTGAACTGATCTTTTACCATGTCAATACTTCTCCGGCTCTTTTTGGATCATCACTACCCAAACATATATTTTTATCCCTTACAAAAATTCTTTTTGGGAGAAACTTAAAATTATTCTCTTGATAAAGGGAAAAGATTTGCTCAAAGTCTAAAAATCCTTGATCAAAAATAAGCATATCATAACGACTACTGATTTCCGCTAGTTTCGAAATATATTCCCATTTTTTAGGCGATAATTTTAATCTAAGCTTTTCCGATCTTTTTGATTTCTCACCAAAAAATAAAATATTTTCCTTTTTTATACCTTCTGTAATTTCACCCTTAACAGCTGTTCTAAATGCAATAAGGCTATTCACTAAAATTTGGTTTAATCGTTGGAGTAGGTAATTCTCGGGATAGTGTTTTTTTAAATAAATCTGCAGGGCACCATAAAAATTTTTGTAATAATTAGTATCCTTTCTGGAACTTTCTCCTTTAAAATGTATAGCTACACTCTTTCCAAAAAAGTAATTCTTATATCCATTTTGCCTTAATCGGTAACAGAGATCAATATCTTCACCAAACATAAAATAATCCTCATCAAATCCACCTATATCCAGATAAATGGATTTTTCCAATAACATAAAAGCACCGGGTAAAATTTCTACTTCTCCTATTTGACTTTCTTTTAAATGATTTGCATAATAGGACTTCTTCTTTCCAAGGATTTTATTCAAAGCAATAAGTGGAGTGGGAATATTTCGCTTACTTTCAGGCAAAAATTGACCGGTTCCATCTATCATTCTCACTCCAATAACCCCAAAATCCTTTTTTTCACGAGCAAAATGTAGCAAATTCTGGAGATTGCTCTCGGAGACAACCGTATCGGGATTCAGAATTAAAACGTATTTCCCTTTCGCCATGGCAACTCCCTGATTATTTGCCTTGGCAAAACCAACATTTTCTGCATTAATAATCCAATGTACATGAGTAAACCGGTTCCCAAAAAATTCCTTACTTTGAGATTGAGGATCATTTTCTACTATGATAATTTCATATGAAATAAATCTGCAGGCCTCTTGAATACTGGATAAACACAGCCATAAAAATTCCTGAACTCTGTAATGGACTATGACAATTGAAAGTTCCAAGAATATCCGTTTAAAAACATATAAGCATCATTTCTCTAATTAGAGCCACTTTACTTTGTGGTACACCACCTGGTCTGGCGAAACTTTCTGTATCAAGAAAATATTAGAAAATGCTTCTTGCTTACTCAAACCAGAATTCTGCCAAGTTTCTTTGAGTTGATGAACATCCAACATTTGGAGTTGTTCTATTTCTGTGATGTTATGAATTTCCAATTTGTCTTGAGTTCTTCTCAGATAGAATCGCTCGCCACAAATAAAAAAGGTAATACTTGTTTTATTTTCTAACTTAAAGAAACTATCTATTTCTGACGAGCTTCCATCTTCATTTTGCAAAATACATTTTTCATCGTTTTCGGCTCCGTAATACAAATAAACAGCTTCACTCTTTTGGGCAACTACCTCGGATATAGCAATGAAAAAAAATAGGGTGAATAGAATACTTTTCATAAATATCAATGCGTGTTTTTAATACTTTGTTCAAAAGGAACCCGATTGATAATGCTTCTTCCTAATGTAATTTCATCTGCGAATTCAAGCTCGCCTCCAACCGAAATTCCTCTTGCAATAGCAGACATCTTTATCGGATAATCCTTAAGTTTTCTATAGATATAAAAGTTAGTTGTATCTCCTTCCATGGTAGAACTCAATGCAAAAATTATTTCTTCAACTTTACCCGACTTCACCTTATCTTCCAAACTTTCTATGGTTAATTGATGTGGACCTATACCTTCCATAGGAGATATCTTTCCCCCCAGCACATGGTAATGACCTCTAAATTGAGAAGTATTTTCAATTGCCATTACATCTCTTATATCTTCAACCACACAAATAATTTCACTTTGTCTTTTCTGATTGATACAGATTTCACAGATTTCAACGTCAGAAATATTATGGCAGTTTTTACAAAGTTTGATGTTTTGTCTAAAATTACTGAGCGAAACAACCAGTTCTTCTGTCTGGTTCACAGGTCTTTTCAATAAATGTAAGACCAATCTTAAAGCGGTTCGTTTTCCCACTCCTGGCAATTGAGCCATTTCATTTACGGCATTTTGCAATAATTTCGAAGAAAATTCCATGCCGCAAAATTACATTTTAAACCTTAATAAATATCTTCTTCTTATACAAAACGTAGGCAATTGCATAATAGAAAAGAATAACAAGAAGCGCATATATTAATGAACTTAACTTAGGAATTGGTACAATAGAAGCGAGCGTCTCATATAAAAACCCATGAATAGACTGGCCGTTGGGCAATTCAATCATCCCGAAAAGACTACTTATAAAACTTGAAAGAAAATAAACAGTGATGGCATTTGATCCAAAAATAATCGCCGGCTTACCCCATTTTTCGTAGCCCAAAATATCAGCCACATAATATATTATACCATAAACAATACAAGCCCAACCTCCAGTAACCAGAACAAAACTACTTGTCCAAAGCGCTTTATTTATAGGAAACACTATTCCCCAAACATAACCCAGAACGAGCGCTAAAACACCAATTGATAAAATTTGTTTTAATTTCTGATTAGGTTGAATATTTTTATTTAATAAAATCATCCCTAAAAACATCCCAAAAATACTTGTCGCTATAGAAGGTAAGGTACTTAAAATACCTTCCGGATCATAATTAACTTTATAAGTATGATTTGACGTCAAAATTTCCAAATCAATGACCGCTGGTAAATTTGAATCGACCGTGAGTAAAGGTGCGGCTCCGTTAATTGGAACTTGGGTCAGCAAAAACCAATAAATAATTAAAATAGAAACAAAAATTCCCAATAAAACTTTCCAATTAAACTTCAAAAATAACAAAGAAGCAAAAAAGAAAACCACACCAATTCTTTGAAGAACGCCGGGTATTCTGAGGGTTGAAAGATCTTCTATAAAAGGAAAATGTATGGTAAATGCAGAAAGAAAAAGCCCGAGAAAAATCAGTTTCAATGTTCGAGAAATTATTTTTTTATACACATCCGAAGTAATGCCATTTTCTTTTTTTGAGCTGTAGGCAAAAGTTATCGACATTCCAACAATAAACAAAAAAAACGGAAAAATAAGGTCTGTTGGTGTAAGTCCATGCCACTCTGCATGCAAAAGTGGCGCATACACATGATTCCAGCTTCCCGGAGTGTTTACTAAAATCATTGCAGCGATGGTTATTCCGCGGAAGATATCCACAGAAAGTATTCTTTTATTTGCCCCCATGATAAAATTTTTATTCAAATATAAGCGATTAAA